>JAYVYS010000357.1:0-30490 GCA_043784005.1 Isosphaeraceae bacterium | reverse complement strand
ATGATCGCTCATGCGATTCGATCGGGCACAATGTACGGCTTGCGATAGGGGCGGGTGAGGAGGGAGTTGGCCTCCGGGTCGTTCACGAACGATTCGGATTTCGCGTCGACGGTGAGCGTGCGGCCGAGTTTGTAGGAGAGCCCTTCGAGCTTCAAGCCGTTGCCGTGGCTGAGGTGCTCGTCAATTCTTGAGAGGGTCTCGAATGCTTCTTTGTTATCTCCAAAAGTCTTGGTTCGCGTGTTGAACGAGACGGACTCGCCTAGGCGATAAGAGATGTTCGCGAGGTGGCAGAGAGCGCTCGAGTAATGGCCATCGAGAATGTCGGCGTTGAGTTCCTCGGTCTTGCGGCTGCGCACTCCCTCAATGAAGTTGGCAAAGTGGTTGCCGCCCGGTCCGCGTTTGGGCGCGTCCACCTTGGCCAGAGGTTCGCCCTCGCCGTCCTTCGTGTTCTTGGGGAAGAATCGGAGGCCCTTTTTGGGCACCTGCTCGACGATACCCTCCTCGAAGTGGAGGATGTTGCCTACCTTTTCGCCGTGGTAACTGTCGGTCCGCAGGCCTCGAACTTCGAAGATGAGCTGAGTTTCGCCGAAATCCATCACGGTCATCTGGGTATTGGGGGTCTGCCCCTGATCCGTGTATCCGAACCGCCCACCGAGGCTGATCACGCTCTTGGGCAAAGTCGCGCCGGGGATCAGCCAGCGGGCGACGTCCATTTGATGCACCCCTTGGTTGCCGATGTCGCCGTTACCGAAATCCCAGAACCAGTGCCAGTTGTAATGAACATAATTATCGTTGAAGGGCTGTTTAGGAGCGGGTCCCAGCCAAAGGTCATAGTCGACTTGCTCGGGGGCGGTGGAATCGGGCTTGATCCCGATGCTCGGACGAGGCTTGTAGCAGAGTCCTCGTGACACGAGAAGCTTGCCGTACTTGCCCGACTTGGTGACGGCGAGCAGATCGGCCCATTGTTGCATCGATCGGCCTTGCGTTCCATGCTGAACGACCCGGCCGTATTTGCGAGCGGCCTCGACGGCCACGCGGCCTTCGTGGATGTTGTGGCTGGCGGGCTTCTCGACGTAAACGTCTTTTCCGGCCTGGCATCCCCAAATGGTCAAAAGCGCGTGCCAGTGGTTTGGGGCGGCGATGGAAATCGCGTCGAGGTTGGAGTCGTCGAGCGCCTTGCGGATGTCCTGCACGGTCCGGGGGGTTGAACCGCCATTGCTCTTGATCTGGGCGACTCGTCCGGGATAGGTGCGAGTGTCCGGGTCGATCAAGTAAGTGATCTCGACATTTTTCATGCGAGAGAATTCACCGACGTGAGAGCCTCCGCGGCCATGCAAGCCGGCGACGCCGAGTCGGATGGTGTCGTTGGCACCGATGATGCGGCCCGACGACTTGGTTCCCCCGATGGCGAAACCCGCGCCGACTCCGGCGGCGGCGAGTGATCGGCCCAAAAAGTCGCGGCGGTTCAAATGGTTGGACATCGGTCGAGTCCTCCTCTGGAGACAAACGAGTCGAGATTCACATGGGTGGGTTCTTGGCGGGTTCAACGCCTGGCGATCGTTTGAGTATGACCGCGCGGGAGCGGGATTCCTAGAATTTAAGACGAAATCGCGGGACGATCGCAAAAGTGATCGGAAAGATGCGTTACGAAATTCGAGATTCGAGAGGCGAAAATCGAGACATCCGTTTCAGGCATCTGTTTTTCATCGCGACTCTCCTTTCTTGAATCCGGTCTTTTCCTTTGGGTAATGAGAATGAAACGACTCCGTGCGGTTAAAAGCCGGTGTTGACCAGTTTCCGCCCCGCAGTTACAAACCCAGTCTCCGGCGAGTCGCCGATCGGTCTCCGCACACCTTGAGCGTACTCTTCACGTCCGATTCCTTTCGCCGAGTATCCGGACAACCGCGAAGTTCGGAGGACTTTCGCCGTGCGTGACATACCCCCGCGACACTGGCCCCTCGGGCTCATGGGCATGCTCGCGCTCGTCCTGAGTGCGGAGGCCTGGCTGGGTCAGCATACCTCCCGGTTCACGGCGATCTCTCCGCTTCAATGGACGGAAGCGAAACACCGGGTCAAGCTCGCGCGCGGGAGCGCGATTGTGGCCATGGGTGATAGCCTGGTAAGTAACGGCGTGATCCCCAATGTGATCGAGTCGCATCTCGGCCCGGGGCGGTCGGTATACAACCTTGCTCTGGGCGGCGGCCCGTTCTCCATGACGTACTTCTTGTTACGCCGCCTCGTCGAATCGGGCTCGGCGCCCGAGGCCGTGGTGGTGGATGGCCAGTCTCTCACTTCTGATGCGCGCGATTTGGTCATGCCCCGGCCCTGGTACGTGCTGACCTACCGCGAGCTTGCCGACCTGTCATGGACATTTCGAGACTCCGCGTTCTTCGCGGAAAACGTAACAAAGAAGTTGCTTCCCTCGCTTCAGCATCGCGCGACGATTCGCGCGATGATGTTTGCCCGGGTGACGGGCAAGGAGTTTACCGACCCGATTCACCTTTGGCTCCACCTTTGGGGCTGGAACCAGAATAAGGGAACTCACCTGCTAGCGGATCGTGAGCGAGCCCAGTTCACCAATCCATCGCAGTATGATCAAAGCCTACTGAATCATTTTCGAGGCGAGTGGAAATGTAATCCGTGGGAGGCGGAATATGTTGAGCGGTTTCTCAAGCTCGCGGCGGCAAAGCATGTTCGAGTCTATTGGTTGATGATGCCCGACGACCCCGTCATCAACGCGCAACGCGAGCAGGACGGATGGTGGAGCGCCCATGCTCGCTTCCTGCACGATCTTCAGTCTCGCCACTCGAACTTGATTGTGATCGATGGCCACCGAGCGGGCTATCCTCCCGAGGCGATGTCCGACGTCCTCCACCTGAGCCGCACCGGCGCGATCGCATTCAGCGACAGCCTAGGCGTGATCCTCGCGCGGGCCGACACAAACGTGTCCTGGATCGAGCTTCCCTCGTACGACTCCGCGCGTGCGCAGATGCTCGCGGCCCGGTCGTCGATTCGAGATTTCAAAGCGCTTGCACGCGATGCGGCCGAGAAGAATGCGCGACAGTCAGGCACGGTCCGCCGCTGAAAGTCGCCGGAAAGCCGCGGTGCGAGGACAATTGCACGCAAAAGGAGTCGATCAAAAGTGAGCATTCATCCAAACGCGAGGAACGGCACCTGGCAGGGATGGCCTGGCGGGCTGTTCGGGATGCTCTTCCTGATCGGCACAGTCGAGGTTTCTCTCGCGCGGAATCTCGACTCAATGACGTACATCCACTCTCATGCTTGGAAAAAAGTGGGCGAGGCCGTTCCGAAGGCAGCGAAGTGCGATATCGTCGCCTTCGGAGACAGCCTCGTGAAGAACGGCGTGATTCCGCCCGCAATCGAGGCACGGCTCGGTCCGGGTTACGCAATGTACAATCTCGCCTTGTCGGGAGGGCCTGCGACGGCCCACTATTTCTTGCTCAGGAGGCTGCTCGATGCGCGCGGTGGCTTGCCCCCGCGCGCGATCCTGTTCGACGGCGAGACGCTGACAGGCGACCCGCTGTTGTTCGATCAACGCTGGACAATGCTCCTGAGCTTTTCCGACCTCGCGGATATCGCTCGGACATGCGGAAGGCTGCCTTTCGTCTCGGCGACGGCCCTGGCGAAGGTCTTTCCATCGATCTTCGGGACGCCCCAGATCCGACGGCGATTCACGATGAGATTGGGCGGCGAAACCTGGATGGATACGGATTCGCTCGCCGTGTTCATGCGGAACTGGAAGCGCAATGGCGGGGCCGAGATCCTTCCGATGCGAGCGGAACCGCCGGGCCAGGACACTCGACTCGCGGAACTCGAACGGATGAATTACTGGCCCACGCGCTGGGTTCCCGATCCGATCAGCGTCCGTTACAACGAGCGGTTTCTCTCCCTCGCGGCCTCCAATAAGATCATGGTCTTCTGGCTCTTGCCCCCGTTTCACCCGGCGATCGAGGCCAGGCGTGTGAGCGCGGGATGGTATCCGCAATACATCGCCTACGTTCAGCGGCTTCAGGAGCGCTTTCCCAACCTCGTCGTCATCGACGGCCGCGATGCCGGCTATGTTCCCGGGGCCCTGTACGACACAACCCACCTGAGCCGGCTGGGTGCGATTTGCTACAGTGACGCGCTGGGCACGATCCTCGGCAAGCATCTCGACCGGCCCGGCCCGGATTTCCCGGAGCGTTGGATCACGCTCCCAAAATACGACGCGGCCCGCGCGGAAATGCTGGCCAACGCCTCTCCCCTGGAAGACACCAAACGCTCCGGAGTGGAGCTGGCGAGGGTGATGGACGCCATCCGCAACGGCAAGTCACAAGCCGAGATTGTCGCCCAACCGCCGACCGACCCGGAGAAGGTGAGACGATGATCGTTTCGCGAGAATTTCCTCGACTCGTCTTTCCGGTTCACGCCGTATACGGCTGTGCGTATTGATGAGTCGAGCCGGGCTGATCGACCCGGCCAATCGCGCGATATACGTTCTCGATGAGGGCCGCTTGAGAAGCCTCCTCCGCCCTGCGCGTCAGGCAAAAGCCGACCGCATAGAGCGCTGTGAGCTTGGCGAACAGGAGAATCTCGCCCCCCACGTTGATCGCGATCGGTTGCCACCAGAACAGGAGCATGCCCATCGCGACGTGAACGATCACGGGGTCGCGACGATCCCAGACGAAGAGCGCGACCAAGGGCAGGCTTACCAGGTTGTAATCAATCGCGTAGGGCATGCCGAACGTCGCCACAGCCGTCATCCAAAGGAGATAAGGAGCGAGCGAAGGCGAGGGGTTTCGAGACCGCGCAACCTTGAGGCTGACCACGAGGGTGACCGGCAGTAAGAGGACCGCCGCCGCGACCATCGGCGGAATCTTCCGCAAGGGCCGGAAGTGTCGCACGATCGGAATCGCTTTCCAGTTCGACGCGATCGAGTGTGTCACGGGAGAGACAAACGGAGCCTTCCTCGCCTCAAGGGCGAAGCTCTTGCCATTGTCGATCGACCTTCGCACTTCGGCCCGATCGAAGACGCCGATCAACCCCGCGACCACAACGAAGGCGGCCGCCGCCTTCCATCGTCGGAGCGCCAGCAGGCCGAACACCGCGAAACCTGGATAATACTTGAGCCACGCGGTGACCCCGAGCAAGCCCCCCGCGACAAGTTGCTTGCGCGTACCGCCACTACGCGCCAGCCAGCTTACCACCAGGATTGCCGGGATGACGAGCGGGTCGCACTGGCCGCGCTCCATCGCCATCAGTGCAGGCGTGCTGTAAATCAGGGCCGCGATGATCACGGTAAGCGGAACCGGGCACAATCCCAACTCGCGGCGCGCCCTCCAGGCCGCATACGCCGCGATCGCAAGAAACAGGGCCAACGCCCCCTGCCAGATCGCGGCGGCCTGTGCCGGCGTAAACCAGGTCACCCATGCGAACAGCCGGGGAATCATCGGCGGGTACGGGAAGGTCGCGCAGATTGGGTCGTCCTTGACGAAATAGGGGTTGACCCCCGAGGCCTGAATCCGCGTGACATGATCGATGTGAACCTTGAAATCGCCCGCCAGGAACTTTAGCGGCAACACCCACGTATGCTCACCAAAAAGGAGCGAATCTCGCCGGATGCTCTGAACCCACCACGCCACCCAGAGCACGATCAATCCCGATGCGACAGCGCCAAGGAGCACCGCGCCGCGCTTCCGTCCGCTCACGCCGATCTCGTTCCGGGTGTTCATAAATGGGTGTCGCTTCGATTCATTGAAAGGAATGAGAACTGACACCGATTGAGTTCCGATTGAATTCGAGGACCGGGCGTTCCGCTAGTGCCTCCAAGGCCGCGCCCAGGGCTTCAATCGCGGCCTTGCGACTGGCGTATTCGGTCATCCTGGCTCGTGACGCGCGGGCGCGTTCGTCGTACTCGGTGGAATGCGCGGCGGCTGCCGCGCTGGCGAGAAAAGCGTCGCGAAGATCGGACCAGACCAAGCGATAACGCGAGGTCTCCAGCCGACGCTCGGGGTCGTGCGGCCAGTGGATCGGTTCAGGGTGGGAGCGTGGCACAAAGGCCACAGTATCGTCGATATAGTCGGCCATCGCCGTGTGATCCGGGGCGATCGCCGGACGCCCTCCCGCGAGTGCGCGCATCAACGGCAGGCACGCCCCCTCGGCGTGGCTGGCGTTCACATAAAAGGTCGTTATTTGAAAGAGCAAGTTCATCTGCTGTTCAGTGAGAAATTCGGTGATGACCACAATCCGGCAACGGTGAGAGACGCCGAGTGCTTGATAGGCCTCTCGGAACGTCTTCGCCTCGTCGTGCTCGCGGATTCGGTTGGTCACCAGTTTGATCACAAGCGTCGCGTCGGATCGATCTCCGAACGCGGCGAGGAATGCCGTGATGATGTCACGATAGTTCTTGCGCTCGTCGCCGATGTTGAAGATCGTCAGATAGACCAGGCCGCCGCCAAGGGTGAGTTCACTCGAAGGCAAAGGGGGATCGGGAATCGCGTTCGGTTCCCGACCCACCAGTGCCAGTGTCCGTATCTTCGCCGCGTTGATTCGATTCAGCGCCTCTTTGCTGAGCCAGCGGCGTACGTGCCGACGATAGCCGTCCCGTGCCGCGATAACCATTCGCCTGCCCGGCTCGGGGCCTTTGAAACTCATCAATCCACGCTTGAACGCATAAATCTTCCGCACGGTCTCGGGAGCGATCCACGGGTCGATTCGCTGGAACCAGGCACGCGCCGCGGCTAACGTGCGACCTCTCGGCGCGTCGGGACGTGTCTCGGTCATTTCGTCCGGAACCGACATTGTCACGGGACCGAAAACCTCATGCCGGCAGGTCAGGGTCCAGGAGTGGTTCCGCTTCCAGTCGGGGAGATCAAACGCTTCGGGAGGAACCGGGATCGGCACTACGGCCACCGGGGCCGACGTACCTGCGCGACGAAACGCCTCGGCCGTGAAGGCACACGAGGTCAGCACAAGGTCCGCGCCTCGAACCATCCTTCGCCAGTTTTGTCGCGTGTCGAAGCCAAAATCGCGCCCGGGGATCTCGGGAAACTCCCAGAATGGAAAGACCACGTTGGGGACGTTCGGGGACAGATAAACGTCCTGAAGTGGGTTGATCGCCAAGTGGACGGGTCGAAACCCTTCGGCCTCGGCCTTCGCGACGGCGAATGCAAGGCGGCTCTCGGGGTGGTCGATCGGTCGCGACACGCCGAATTCTTCGAGGATCGGGGCGAGTGCCTCGGTGACGAAATGATAGGAATAGGCGGGCGAGCCGAGGTGTTCGGCGATGTTCCGACCGCACGGAGTGGTGCTGACCAAAAAGGCGATCGGTCGACCCTCGCGCGGGGTGTGGCGTTTGCTCGGGGCCATTCCTTTGGCTCGTTTCTCGGGTTCAAGGCAACAGCGTTTGGCCGAACGATAGTCGTACGGGGCGGAACGGTCAACGGGAACCGTCAGGAGACGACGCTCTCTCTTCAAGCTGCCGCCGGAGCATCTCGACCTGTTCCTGAAGCCGAAAGTGCTCGATGATGAGCGTGTCGAGCACGAGTGAAAGCTCGTCGGCGGAGACTCGGGAGACGATTCGCTCGTCGAGGGCGCGGCCGACGCACCCGATGATGAATCGCGAAAGCTTGGCTTTGAAGGGTCGGAGGAGCCATCTCAACGGAGCAGCCTCCCGCGTTCCAGGCTGTTGGGCGGGGTCGGGCCACCTTCCGACGCCATGATCTTATCATAGGGTCGGACGCGATCGAGACGAGGGAACAGCCGGTGGTCGTACCTGTTCGAATCTCGCCGTGATCGCATGATTGGTGCTTCTGTCTCGTGATGGAACACGTCGACCGTATAACGTTCGCACAAGTCGGAGAGCAAGGGCTGGGCTTTCGTCGTCGAGGCGAAAAGTGCGAGCCGGCGCGGTGTCGGGATCGCCGTTTCCGGCCGCTGGGCAAGCCCTTCGAGAGCCGATAACGTCCGGTCGGCGACAGCGTCCCAGGTGAACGTGGCCGCGTGCGCGGGGCCTCTTGATCGGAGAATTCGGGAGTGTTCCGGGTCGGTCAGCAACCGCTGGATCGCGGCGGAGAGGGCCTCGCTATTGTCGGTATTCACGAGCACGGCGGCATTGCCGGCGGCCTCGGGCTGCGATGAGTTGTCGCCCGCCACCACCGCAGCGCCGCAGCGCAGGGCTTCGAGAATCGGCAAGCCGAATCCCTCGTAGCGCGACGGGAACACAAACACCTCCGCCCGGCGATACAAGGCCCGAAGAGTGGTATCGTCGACCGCGCCGGTGAGTACCAAGCGATCGCGTATGCCGAGTGCTTCGGCTCGGCTCAAAAAGGGAGCGGCGTTAGGGTCCGTACTCGTGATCCCGGCCGCGACGGCGAGCTTGTGCGAGGCGAGGGTCGCCTTGGGAAGCCTCGAAAATGCGTTGAGAAGCCCGTCGAGATTTTTCCGAGGGTCGGTCGCCGCGACCGCGAACACAAACGGACCATCAAGGCCGAGCCTCTTCACCGCGGCAAGGTCGCTCGCGTCGTCGCTGGGATTTGTCGGCGAGAACGCATTGCCAAGGCCATCCCCTCCAGTGCCGATGTTCGCGACCTTCTCCCCGGGCATGTCCATCAGGCGGACGACATCGTCGCGCGTGGCCTCCGAGATCGCGAGCAGTCCGTCATACTGGCGGAGCCGTTCCAACGTCCAGAAATAACGCCTGGACTGCGCGAGGCCGGTCCATCGCCTTAGATAGTCGTCTGGAAAGATGAGCGGGATCAGGTCATAAACAACCGCCGCGATCAAAGGACGGGGCGAGCCGATGGGCCGCCCGGGGGGGTCGTGACCGGGAACCATTTCGAGCGGGTTCGCGAGGATCAAGGCATCGAGCCCGTCCTCGCTGCCGCGCGCGAGCCTGTCGAGAGCGTCGCGCATCGTGGGTTCCGGTCGGATCAGACGGAGCAAGGCGTCGGGCAGAGTCGGAACCGTGTCGAGTGGCAAAGTCGCGTCGGCATAGAGGATCAATTCGTGACCCGGACGTCGCGCGAGGGCGGCGGCGAGGTTCCGGCAATAACGGCCGACTCCGCGGTGCCGCCCCGCTGTCTGAGTGCCGAACATCTCCAGGCCGATCCGCATGATTTGATAGGCCTCGAAATTCTCAAAGGAAATCAAGCGGCACGTGAGGACATGATGATTTTCGACCGATAGGTATCCGGCAAGGCGAGTACCGTTCGGGCGACGGCGTCCCAGCGATAGAGCGTATCGAGGATGACGCTTGGCGTGACGAGGGAGGGCGACGCGGAGAACGACCGCCAGGCGTCATCGACCGTTGCGGAGTCGTAGGGGTCGAAGTAGTGCACTCCTGGATGATCGAGTTCACAGAGCGAGCTATGTTCGCTGGACAGCACGGGGGTTCCGTGCCGCAACGCATCGAGCACAGGCAAGCCGAAGCCTTCGTAAAGCGAGGGATATGCCGACCAACCCGCTGTCTGATAGAGGCGGCAAAGCTCGGCATCGGAGACCGTCCCCAGAAACCGCACACGGCGGCCTCGACGGTCGGGACGCGCGTATGGGCGAAGCCGTCTCCGCGAGGTCAGCCAGCCCGACTTGCCGACCCACCATAGCTCCGCGCCTTCGGGGAGAACGTCGCTGGATTTGAACCAGTCGAGTAGGAAGAACGGATTCTTTCGAGGTTCGAGCGTGGAGACGACCAGCCCCACCTCTGGTCGACGGGTTACTGGCCGTTCGTGAAGATGCCTCGCGACGCAGAGGCTTGGCCCCGCGTGGGTCACGACGATCTTCTCGGATGGAAAGTCGCAGAGCCAGTGCGCGTCTGATTTCGTGGAATACGAGTCGGCGATCGCGGCGTCGGAGAACATCAGGTCGCGGGCGAAAAACTCCTGGAACTGGCGGACGGTCTTTGTGGTATGCGTCCAAGGAACGACCAGCGGAGTGAAGTCGTGGAGGACACTGACCTCGAACGGAAACCGACGTATCGGGGGCCGATGGCAGCAGAACAGGCCGAGGCTGTCGGCGGGAACGTCCACCTCCGCAAGCGGCTTGCGACGCCCTCGCCAGACGGCTTTCGCCCAACGCGCGAGGTCCTGGTCTTGCGACCAGTCGAGCGAAGGCGGAGCGATGATCTCGGTGTCTTCCGAGGCGAACCGCAAGGTGCATTCCGGCAAAGCCTTCAACGCGAGTGCGAGCCGTGCGGCGTACCGACCGATCCCGGTCAGGTGCGGCTCGGAAAGCGGACCGGCATCGACGAAGACCGTCCGTGTCGCGGCGTTGAGACTCGGCCCCACCATTCGCGCGCACTCCTCCTTGAGATCATAAACGAAGGGGCGATCCCGGCCCCGCGCGCCCTAACAGTAACAGAACTTCGGAAACGGACAAGGCGGGACGGTGAGCGTTCCGAGGCTGTTTCATTCTCATGACTCGAAGGGAAAAGACAGGACTCGAGAGCCGAGATTCGAGATGAAAAACAGAAATCCGAAACGGATGACTCGAATTTCTCCTTTTATCGGTCACGCTCTTTGATGCCCTCTCAGAGAATAAAACGGCCCCCCTGGGCGTTCATTTCCGCTGCGTGTTGGTCATGGTCGGGCCAAGGTCGCGGAAGGTGTCGAGCCATCCCGCCGTGATGGTGTCGGCGATCGTGCCCGACTTGCGGCAATCCGCAGCCGTCTTGCCCCAGTAAAACCCGATCCAGCCCGAGGCCTCCGCACGCGAGGCCTTCAGGAATTCGCGGTGGTCGTCGAGCCCGCTCTTGAGGGGGAAAGTCTCTTCGATCACCACGGGTTTATGGTCCACAGCGAACTCGTGAAGAGTGGCAATCGCTTCGGCCCGCTTTGTCTCGCCGGCTTCGGGATAGAGGTGGACGCAGAGGAAATCCAAGGGTGCGGCGATGACCTTGGGGTCGAACCCGGAGTAGAGCATGTTCGGACGTTTGAGGCTCCAGTCCACCAGACCCAGGGTGACGAGATGATTCGGATCGGCTTTACGCACGGCGGCCGTGAGTGTCTCGACCCACTTCCGCGCGATCTCTTCACGAGGGCGGTCCTTCTGGTCGAGCGTGATGCACTGGACGAAGCAGAACTCTCCGAACGGCGGGCCCAGCCAGTCGCCCGGTTTCCTCGCTCCGCCTGGCACGACCGGTTCATTCATGAGATCGTAACAAAAGACGGCGGAACTGTTCGCGCAGGTCGCGGCAACGGCCGACCAGAATCGCGCCTGGGCCTTCCAGCGGCCCGGTTCGTCGAGCGCGTCGTACCACGGTGGGACGTCTTTCTTGCGATAGCAGCCCAGGCCAGTGATGTCGAGAGTCAGCGTGTTCTTCGTCGCGACTTGAAGAAGCTTTTTGAGCCGCGCGAGCGACTCTTTATCCGGTTCGTCGGGACCACGGAGGAACGCGTTGACCTGAAGATGGATTCGAACGACGGTCGCCCCCAGTTCCTTCATCTCGGCAAAATCTTGCTCAACCTTCGGCCACTCGGTCGCCCAGTAGTCTTCGAGAAGCCTTCCTCTCTCGTCGTGATCATAGTTAAATCCCCACGGAACGAATCGAGTCCCCCCCGGTGTGGTCGCGAAGCCCGGCGGGAGGCCGTTCGCTCCGGAAGCGACCTTGATCGTGGTCGGGGGTACGTCCGCCGTCGCCAGAAGAGCCGCGATGCAAAGACAGAGGGACATTTCGGACTCCTTCGCGCGACGATCGATCAACAACAGCGGAGTTTTCCGCAAGATCGTTTTCCTGACAAGATACCCGAGGCGGAGTTGTCGTGCCCGGTATTGTCTCAACAAAAAACACCCCTCCGGCCGTGCGTCGGAGAGGTGTTGATGTCTGAGGTAGGATGATGAGCGTGGGGTGTGCGGTGGTGAGGAGTGTGTTGTTGTCTCGGCCGGTTCGTTGATGTGAGTAGGTTTTAGCCGGGACGGAGTGCTTGAGGATAGCGGTCGGGCGCGGGGCTCGCGTTGAGAGTCAGCTCGTTCGCGAAACCCCGGTCCGGGACGTTGGGTCGTTGGTGGACGGAATCAAGCGCCGCTGGCGGGCGGCGGGGTTCCGGTGCCGGTGCCCGGCTCGGAGGTCGGTACCGGAGTCTCGACGTGCTTCTTGCCCGCGCTGGATGTCGTGTAATGGACGTGGCCGGTTTCCTTGTTCTTGGCACCTTTCTTGACGAGCTTGCGGGTTTGAAGCGCGTCGAGCGTTTTCTGCTCGGCCTTCTTCTCGGCGGGAAAACCCTTCTCGCCTGTGCCGTGAATCTTCTTTAGCATGTCGCTTTGGCTGTCCGTCAGCTTGACGACCGCAGCCTTTTTCGGGGCGGCCTTCTTGGGAGCGGCGGCCTTCGGGGCAGCGGCCTTGGTCTTCGGGGCGGCGGTCTTGGGGGTCGCCTTGACTGCGGCCTTCGGGGCGGCGGCCTTCGGCGCGGCAGCCTTCGGCGCGGCAGCCTTTGGGGCTGCGGCTTTCTTGGGCGCCGCCTTTACCGCGGCGGCCTTCTTGGGTGCCGCTGCTGTTTTCTTGGGCGCACTTGAGGTCTTCTTCACGGCCATGGTTTTCAAATCCTCAGACAAGGATGGATACACGTGCTGGATGCCGGACAGTAAGAAACGAAGTCGAAAACTCCGGTCAGCACAGCATCTGTGGACACTATAGCAAACGTGTTGCCGTCGAAAAGACGTCAACCCCTGGAGATTTCACGATTTACACGCGATTTCGCTCTGTGCGCGAGTTCGAGCCCGCAAGCTCGAAGCAATCGGACAACTCAGGACACGTTTGAGCGCGGCCGCTTTGGAACCAAGGTGAGCCGGTCCCCCGCCAATCTGGAAAACGGGAGCAAGGTCCGCGGACTCCAATGAAACACCATCGCCGATCATCTGTTTATCGATGTGGGAGGAGGCTCCGTCCCCCGATCTGCGGGGGACAGCGCCTCCTCCATTAAGGAATCCGCGTACCGTCACTCCAATCAAGCCGACTGGTCTTCCGGATTGTCGCCGTTGGGCATCTGGCCCTCGGCTTTACGGCCGAACCAGGACCTTCGGGGTTCGAGCAACCTGGGGAGGAACTCATCGGAGTAGTGCGAGCCTTCCACAATTTCACTCGCGGTGCCCCCCTCGCCGAACGGGCCGGGGAAGAGGCTGTACAACACCGGCATGAGGTAGCGTGTCAGGAAGAGGGTCACGAGCATGCCGCCAACCACCACGATGGCCAACGGCTTCTGCGCCTGCGAGCCGATCGAGGTCGCGATGGCCGCGGGGAAGAGACCGAGCGCCGCGGTCAGCGAGGTCATCACCACGGGACGGACCCGAAGCTCCGCCCCGCGCATCACGGCCTCAAAGACGGGGACGCCCGCCGCGCGCATCTGGTTGAAATACGAGATCAAAAGCACGCCATCCTGCACAGCGACGCCGAAGATCGAGATGAACCCGACCGCCGCCGAGATGCTGAACGCGGTCCCCGTCGCATAGAGAGCCCAGATGCCTCCCATCGTGGCGGCGATGACGTTGGCCATGACCAGCAGCGCGTCCTTGGCCGAGTTGAACGCCGTGTAAAGCAAGATCATGATCAGGGTGATTGAGAGCGGCACGATCCACATCAACCGCCCATTGGCCTTCTCCATCTGTGCGAATTCGCCCGACCAAAGGATGTCGTAGCCCTTGGGGAGCATGGCCCCCTTCACCGGGTTCTCCACCTTCTCTTTCGCCTCCATGATCGCACTGGCGAGGTCGCGATCGCGGACAGCGAACTTGATCGGGATGAACCGCCGATTGTTCTCTCGATAGACGTAGGAGGCTCCCGGTTTGTGTGGGACGATGGTTGCGACCTCGGCGAGTGGGATACGAACACCAGGCTGGCCGTCGGCGCTGGCCGGGGCGTCGACGGGGATGCGCGCGATCACTTCGGGGTCGTCACGCAAATCGAGCGGAAGGCGGAGCACGATGTCGTAAAACTTCTCGCCCTCGACCATCTGCGTGAACGCGCGACCGCCGATGGCGACCTGTACCACGGCCTCGACATCGGCCACGTTCACGCCGTAGCGGGCACACTGGTCGCGGTCGATCTGGATCTCCAGGTTAGGCTGGCCTAGGATGTGGAAAAGCCCCACATTCTCGATCCCCTTGACGGAGGCGAGGATGTTCACCACACGCTGACCTGCTTCCTCCAGCACCTTGAGGTCGTTGCCGCGAAGCTTCACCGAGTTCGCACCCTTCACACCCGAGAGGGCCTCTTCGACGTTGTCGCGAATGAGCTGCGAGAAGTTGAAATTCACGCCGGGGAAGTTTGCGAACTTCTTCATCATGTCGTCTTGGATCTCCTCGCGGGTGATCGTCCGCCGGCTGAAAGGCAGCTCCCAGCCGAAAACATGACTCGGCATTTCGTGGCCGAGGATCTTCACGGGCTCGGTTCGCCACAGTTCCATCGGCTTGAGCGGGACATTGAATTCGACGTTGAAAAAGCTCGTGACGTCGGTGCCGTCGTCTGGCCGGCCGATGTGCGACATGACACCGCGAACTTCGGGCGTCGAGGCGATCACCTGCCGAAGCCTGGGAGCGAACCGCGCCGCCCCTTCGAGCGAGACGGTCCTCGGCAAGAGGGCCCTGATCCAGAGGTTCCCCTCTTCCAGAGGAGGCATGAACTCGCCGCCGAGCCGGGGAACCAGGACGGCGGTGAAAGCCATCAAGCCGCCCATGACCGCCAGGGTCAACGCCCGGTGCCGAAGCACGTTGGAGAGCGCTTTCAGGTAGCGCTTCTTCATCACCTTGTCGAGCCAGGTGTCATGCTCTTCCTTCTTGTTGTGGAAGCAGAACGAGCAAAGCACAGGGGCGAGCGTGAGCGCCAACACGAGCGCCCCGAGGATGGCGAAGGCATAAGTGTTCGCCATTGGGCCGAAAAGCGCGCCTTCCGGCCCGGTCATCGAAAACAAGGGAATGAACGCGCAAACAATGATCGTGGTCGAGAAAAAAAGCGCGTGCTCGATCTCGCTGGAAGCCTCGATAATACGATCGATCAACGACCGCGACCGGTCCGACCCGCGCGAGGTGATGTGCCGGTAGATGTTCTCGACAATGATCGTCGAACTGTCCACGATGATCCCGAAGTCCACAGCGCCGATTGAGAGCAGGTTGGCCGATTTTCCTTGCGCGTAAAGCACCGTTACCGAGAACAAGAGCGCCAGCGGAATCATGATCGCCACGATCGCCGCGCTAGCGAGATCTCCGAGGAAAACCAGCAGAATGCCCACGACGAGCAACATGCCGACGACCAGGTTGTGAAGCACATTATGCGTGGTCACGTGGATCAGGTCGGTACGCTGGTTGAACGGAACGATCTTGATCCCCTTCGGAAGCACGCCGCTGGTATTGAGTTCCTCAATCTTGAGCTTCACCGCCTCGGAGACCGGCAACGATTTCTCGTACTTGCGCATCAGGACGATGCCCTCGACGACGTCGTTCTCGTTATTTCGGCCGACGATCCCCAGGCGGGGCCGGTTGCCGACAATCACCTTGGCGATGTTTTTGAGATAGATCGGGGTGTCGGCGGTCGTCGCGACGATCACCTTGTTGAGGTCTTCGAGTTTGCGGACTTGGATCGGAACGTAGCGATCGACATTCGCCGGGTCGAGCGGATCGACCCCCGCGCCGAGCAGGCCGATGGCGCGGACGTTGTGGGACTGACTTCCCAGCGAGAGCAAATCGCCGCCGACATTGGCATTGGACCGCGAGATCGCATCCTCGACCTGAGAGAGGCTCAAGTTGAACTGGCGCATCAGGCGGGTATCAACCAAGACCTGATATTGTTTGATGGTGCCGCCGTAACCGGTCACGTCGATCACGCCGGGGACCGTCTTCAAGGCGCGCTGAAGGACCCAGTCTTGAACGGCCTTGAGCTGGTTGAGGTCGTATGCCGGCCCTTCGAGCACATAGCGGACAATCTCACCCGTGGGGCTCCAGGGCGAAAGGGTCGGCGTCACGCCCGTCGGCAGGTTGGCGACGAACCCGAGTCGGTTGATCACCTCCTGGCGGGCCTTGGCGTAGTCGGTCCCATATTCGAACTGACACTTGATATCGTTGAGTCCGGCGACCGAAGTGCTTCGCAGGTCCTCCAGCCCGGGCATGCCGTTGAGCACCGTTTCGAGCGGGATACCGATGAGCCGCTCCATTTCCTCGGGGCTGGCACCGGGGTTTTGAGTGATGACCTCGACCAGTGGGGGCGTCGGGTCGGGGTAGGCCTCAACGTTCAAGTTGAGGGCCGAATAGACCCCTGCGGCGATCAGGCCGAGCGTGCCTAAAAGCACGATCAGGCGGTTGTGAAGGCTCCACGTGATGATGGCGCGGACCATCGTGTTCTCTCCTCGGAATCAAGTTCGGAAGATAAGGATCGCCGGAACGCACCGAAAAAACGGTGCCGCGCAAGTTTCAACCGGCCGTGAGAGGGACTGAGCCTTTGAGAAACGTCGGCGCGGAGCAACTTGAATCGAAAGGAATGCGACGCGGCGACGTGAAACGTCCCACGCTCGCGAGAGAGAAGGGGTTCCGGGCGGAAGGCTTAACAACGTAGCTGGCCACAGAGGAGAAACAACGGTCGGGAGCGAGGCAGACGTGAAGGGTCGGGGGCAGGCCTGGCGTGCTCCGAAGGTCCGTTCCAGAGGGTAGGCAAAATCAGGGCGGAGGCGAGCGAGCGACCGAAATGGTTGTCTTCGGGCTCTTCTTCCTCCGCCTCTCGCATCGCCTCGGTGCTTTCGCGAGTCGCGGGAACAAACGCAGTCGACGAGAAAGCGAGCCGGTCGGAAGCGAGGGGTTGCAAAACCGCCCCCCGAAAAGGGCAAGGGCGGGACATCGGCTTGTGGTCGATCGCCGCGCTCGGTTCACAAACCATTCGCCGCGCGTCACCCTTCCGGATCGAAAACGATTCGGTCGATGGGAAGGTTCCCGTGAATAGGGCGACGAGCATGGCCAGCACGACCGGCATGGAGGCACGACTCTCGGATCAGTTTAGGAGGAGCCGGGACGAGGTCAGCCCTCGAATATCGCTTCTTTTTAGTATTACGATCATAACAGGTTTTGGAGCGGACGAAACCACGATCTTTCGTCGAAATCCTCGTTACGGACATCCGCTTTCAAAATAGCGATTGCATTTGCCCCCAATGGACGGATCTGAGTGTCTGCTCTTGGTACACTCCGCGATGACCAAGATTGAGGGGTCATGGGGAGGCTGCACGGATCGTCGTCGATCTCGATCAGACCAATGGTGCTCGATGAACTTGTCGCCGCTAGAGCATTGGTTCGTCGCGATACTCGTCTTCGAGCTGAGTATTCACACCGAGAAGGACGGCCCGAAGCTCGTAACACACGACCCATCGATTGATCTTCAATACCGCTTAGTCCGCGCCGCCGATCTGGAGTCGGCCTACGAGCGTGCTTTCGTGATGGGACACGAGGGAGCGATCGCTTATGAGAACTGCTACGGGCAGATCTGTGCCTGGACCTTCATGGGGTTGAAAGATCTTCAAGGAGTGATGAGCGACGAACTCGGCGATGGCGTCGAGGTTTACGGTTTCATTACGGGAGGCAACGCCCGGGACCACGTCGCTTCGATGCGGGAATTGATGAAGTTTCTAGGTGGATGACGTCGGCCGGCCCAAGCTCCGGCGTTCGTCGATAAGGACGGATTCTGATAGGATGAAAGTCAAGTTGACCCCTCACCCAATGTGTTTCACAGCAACAAGTGTCGCGTCCTCGCTCGAGTCACGCCCAAACGGAGGAGATCATGGCGACGGCGACCGAAACCGTGGCCGAGAACGTCGCGACCTCGAAAATCGCGCTCGACGGGGACCGGTGGGTCCAGTTCCCGGCGACCTGGGAAACGTATCAAAGTTTATGCGATTCGCGTGGAGAGAAGAGCCGCCCGAGATACTTTTATTGCGATGGGAGGATGACGGCGGTGTCACCCGGAGTGCCGCACGAAGGTGCGGGAGCGAGACTCGGTGGGCTTATCGAGGAGGTCCTCGTCGGACTTCGAATCAAAGCCTATCCTCTAGAGTCGGTCACCCTCTGGAGATCGTCGCTTCCGCGTGGCGGGGCGGAAGCCGACAAGACGTACTACATGTCGAACATCAACCGAATTCGCGGCAAAACAAAACTGGTCATGGGGGAAGACCCGGCCCCCGACCTCGTGGTTGAAATCGTCGTCTCCCACCCTCCGTACGACGCCCTTGAATGCTATCGCCTGTTCGGCGTACGCGAAGTCTGGCTCGTGGAGGACGGCGAACTTTCATTCCTCGTGCTCAACGCGAACGGTCGCTACGAGGCGTCTTCAACGAGTGCGTGCTTCCCTTTTCTGAGCGCACCCGAAATCGCTTTCTGGACATTCCGTCAGGACATCGACGACGAGATCGAGCTTCGGTACCAGTTCCGGGCCTGGGTTACGGAAACGCTCATCCCCCGCAAGGGCCTCGCAGCCGATACTCCATGAACTGGCCTTGATGATTGCTCAGGCGAGTCGATTCCAGAGCCGTTCGAACGTGGAGCGGAACGGCTTCACCAAGCGGGGGTCATCGGTGACGATGAGGTTCTCTTCATTGTCGCTCGCAGCGCCTCGGGTCCAGTTATAGCTCCCGGTTAGAAGGGTGCTGTCGTCGAGGATCGCAAACTTGTGGTGCATGTGAAAGGGGCTGCGATCCACTCGCAAAGCAATGCGGGCCGCTTCGAAGCGTGGGATGTCCGAGCCAAGATCCTCGGCCTTCTCGTTATCCGTGATGATCCGAAGGGAAACCCCGCGCCGATGAGCGTCCAGAATGGCTTCCGAAACCCGGTCGTCGGTGATTGTGAAGACGCAGATATCGGCGGTTCGACGGGCTTGGTGGAGGAGTCCGCGGATCGCGTCGAGGCATGCTTCGCCGGGGCTGAAGTAGGCCTCGGCGGACGTTTTTTCGGGCTCGTCCCGGGTCGCGCACAGTAGCCTTGTCACATCTTCAAGCCAACCGAGGATCGGCCCGGTTCGCGGATGGTCGATGCGTTCTCTCGCCAGTTCGAACGCCCGTCGTAGAACGGTTTGTCGATCCGCCGCCGATTCGAGAGCGGCGAATTTTTCGGCGAGAAGCTGGCGTTCGCCTCTTGAAAGATGCGAATCACCCAGGCTCTCAACGAGCCAGGTTTCGATCTCTCCAGGTGTCATTGACACGCCCTTTCACGAGTTCAAGCGAGTCGACCCAGTGTTTACCAAAGCTGGCGTGGACCGGGGAGAAAGTGACTCTCACTCTTTCGCGAATCGCTTTGTCAATTCATGAAAGCGCCCGATCTTGTCCGCGGGGACGTCCGGGAAACCCTCCCAGAGAAAGGCCTTGAAGGCGGCGTCTCCGTCTCGGTCGAAAAACTGGAATGAATGTGTGGTGAAGGACGAGTCGTGCCCCACCTTCTCGACCGCGTAGATCGCGGAAATTTGCTCATGAAAAATGTGCATATCCAGGGTGTCGGTTTGGACGTTGAAGAACGGGCCTGATTCCGAAAATCCGCCGAAGGTTCCGACCGACTCCATGACGGCCGCCTTGCTTCGGACAAAGACGCGCATCAGGCCGAGTTCGGGAAGGGCCTCCATCAGGTCGCGAAACCCGCTTGCATTCAAAGGGACAATCGGCCATTGACCCACCAGAGCCTCGACCACGGCGCGCTCGGGAACGCCGAACTTCCGCGCGGCCATCATGGTCATTTTGGAGCGGTCGGGGCGAAAGTATTCGCGGATCGACTCGACCACATCCGTCGCCGCTTCATCCGTTGTTTCGCCCGTGCTCATCGCGCTCGTTCCCCAAGGGAATTGGACCCGCGTCGTGCCCAGTGTGTGGGTCGACCAAGATTCATCATGCCCAATGTCGATGTCTCCGAGCAAGGAGTCTCTCATAAGCAGGCCATTGCATCCCTTGATAAAACCAGGTCGATCAATACCTTGCATCTTGTGTGTTACCCATCGCCTCATTGTGATTGTCGTTTCTTTCGCCCCGCCCGCTGATTGTGAAGATGGGTAATTCTGGTCGTGGCTCCCACTCGGCCCTTTCCGTTAACCCTATTGAGTACAAACGGGAAGTCACGGCGCGAACGAACTCGAAATGACGGCGCGAACGAACTCGAAGCCGCGGCGCGAACGAACTCGAAGTCGTGGCGCGAACGAACTCGAAGTCAGGGCGCGAACGAACTGGAAGTCGTGGCGCAAACGAACTCGAAATGACGGCGCAAACGAACTCAGGTCGTGAAAAGAAGGCCGACTCTTCGATTCACAGAATTCGAATCCGTTTTGGAAGCGATACTTACTACGGGTGGCGGTCGCCTTCTCTTTCAGATTGCCGCTCCGCCGCGCGTTGGGAATTAACGCCGAGACGCTCATGACGAGGGTGAGAGCGTCGGAACTCTTTGCAAGAAAGAGATCCTTGACCGGCCCCCCTTTCTCGTGGCTTACATTCTCGGTAGGATCAAAATGAAAGTGGACGTGTCGGAATCATGCGAGCGCCTGTTCTTCCCACCGGCGAGTGGATCACAACGAGGTCTCCGCGGACATGCGAATTTTCGGTCATCAACGGCGAGTATTCACCATTGAATCGGTTCTCATTCTTTCAATACCGTGCGATGGATTCGCGAGATGAGCCGAAATATGAGGTCGGTAATCCGCGCTGGTTACTGGCTCGCATTGATGATTCTGGTGTTTGATGCGTGGTTCGTCTCTTCGAGCCTCCAGACGATCGCCAGAAATAACCGACGGGTTCAAAACACGCGGGACGTCCTCGCCGAGGTCGGGCGCACGCTCTCCGTTCTCACAGACGCTGAGACCGGCCAACGCGGTTTTCTATTAACTGAGAATGAAGACTATCTCCAACCCTTTCGGGTCGCCACGACGGAACTGGGCGGCTGCCTCGACCGGCTTCACGAACTTTCCGGGGATAACCCTGAACACCTCGCCGACTTTGAGGAACTGAAGCGAATCACTTTCGAGAAGATCGCGGAGCTTGAAGAAACCATCACCTTGGCCCGTGCTAAACGCGCGGACGCCGCGCGGGCGGTGGTGCTCTCAGGTCGTGGCAAGGCCATCATGAATCGGGCCAGGGATGTCGTGGCCAAGGTCGTGTCGCAAGAGAAGCTCAAACTCCAGGAACGCAGGGACGCTTCACGCTCCGCGATCCAGTGGACGTCGTTGCTTTTCAGTTTAACGACGGGAGCGGGGTTCTCGCTGATTCTCGCCGCGTCCTACCTTAACAAGCATGAGCAAGCGACGAGAGAAAAGGCCGCGGCCGCGATCCGCCAGAGCGAAGCCTGGCTTTCCACAACGTTGAGCAGTATCGGCGACGCCCTGATCGCGACCGACAAGGACGGCTGTATTCGGTTCATGAACCCGATCGCTCAGAAACTGACAGGATGGACCGAATCGCAAGCGTCGGGCAAACCGATGCATGAGATTTTTCAGATCGTCAATGAAACAACCCGTCAGCCCGTCGAAAATCCCGTTGAGAAGGTCATTCGAGTCGGGGGGATCGTCGGGCTGGCGAATCATACGATCCTGATCGCGAAAGACCAAACCGAGACCCCGATCGACGACAGCGCAGCGCCGATCGTGAACGACGCGGGTGAGGTCTCCGGGGTGGTCATGGTTTTCCGCGACATCACCGAGCGAAAGCATCGCGAAGAGGAGATCGCGATCCAGAAGCGGCTCGCCGAATTCGGCCGAGACCTCGGGCTCGTCTTCTCGGAGTGTATCACGGTCCAAGAGCTGCTCGATCGCGTCGCGAGCGAGACGGTTCGACACCTCGATAGCGCGTTTGCGCGGATCTGGATACTCGACGGGGCCGAAGAGTTTCTGTTGCTCAAAGCGAGTGCGGGGATCTACACCCATCTCGACGGGCCTCACAGCCGGGTCCGTGTGGGAGAATACAAGATCGGGCTGATCGCCAAGGAACGCCGTCCCCATCTGACGAATCAGGTCATCGGCGATCCGCGCGTTCTCGATCAGGAATGGGCCCAGAGCGAAGGGATGGTCTCCTTTGCCGGTTATCCCCTGATCGTCGAGGACCGCTTGCTCGGGGTCTGGGCGATGTTCGCCAGACACCCGGTGCCTGAGACAGCGCCACTTTATATGGATTCTGTCGCGAGAGGGATCGCCTTGGGAATCGAGCGGCTCCGAACGAGCGACGCTCTCCGTGAAAACCAGGCTTGGCTGGCCACGACCCTTTCCAGCGTCGGCGATGGGCTCATCGCGACCGATGAGTTAGGTTGCGTTCGATTCATGAATCCGATCGCCCAAAAGCTGACCGGCTGGACGGAAGCGGAAGCATCGGGCAGGCCGATGAACGACATTTTTCGGATCGTGGAAGAGTCGACCGGAAACCCGGTCGAGAATCCGGTCGATCGCGTGCTCCGAGAGGGTATCGCCGTTGGACTGGTCAACCACACCGCGTTGCTCTCGAAAGCTGGGATCGAAACGCCGATTGAAGACAGCGCGGCTCCGATTCGCGACGATCATGGGAAACTCCTCGGTGTGGTTATGGTGTTTCGAGACGTCACGGAAAAGCATCGGCAAAGTGATGCGTTGTTGGAAAGCCTTCAACAATTCCGGCAACTCGCGGACGCCATGCCTCAGATCGTCTGGACCGCTCGACCCGATGGCCACCTCGACTATTTCAATGAACGTTGGTACGAATTCTCGGGTATCCCTCGTAACGTGGACGGTGACGCGGGCTGGCAGCCGTTCCTGCACCCGGATGACCTTCCTGAGTGCAAGTCCGCATGGGAAGAATCGATTCGCACAGGTTCCCTGTACCAGATCGAGTTCCGATTATTGCATCGCCAAACCGCTCGCTACCGCTGGCACCTCGTTCGGGCCTTGGCCGTACGGGATGAGTCGGGGCAAGTAAGCAAGTGGCTTGGAACGTGCACTGATATCGAGGACCAAAAACAAATTGAAGATGCGTTGCGGACCGCGCGGGATGAGGCGGAGGAGGCGAACAAGGCCAAGAACCAGTTCCTGGCCGTGTTGAGCCATGAATTGCGAACCCCGCTCAACCCGATCCTGCTGGCCACGACCTCCATGCTCGAAAAGGATTCGCCCCTGGAAGACTTGCGGCCAAACCTTTTGATGATCCGCCAATACGTCAACCTTCAGGCCAGGCTGATTGACGATCTTCTCGATGTGATGCGGATCGTTCGTGGAAAGATGCCGTTGCACTGGGATGTCGCCGATGCCCACGTTTTGATCCGTCAGGCCGTCGACATCTGCCGTAGCGACCTTTTGAGTAAAGGCCATGGCGTCGAACTCGAACTTGACGCGTCGCATTCTCATATCAATACTGATCCAGCAAGAATTCAGCAGGTTTTCTGGAACCTTATCAAGAACGCCGTGAAATTCACTCCATCCAAGGGCAAGATCACGATCCGAACTAAGAACTTTGAAGAGGTGGACGGCAAAGTAACGCGATTGGTGATTGAGGTACACGACACGGGCATCGGCATCGATCCGGAAGTCCTTCCGCGGCTCTTCGACCACTTTCAGCAAGGTGAGACAACGATCACGAGGAAATACGGTGGGCTCGGGCTGGGCCTGGCGATCAGCAAGGGGATCGTTGAGGGGCACGGCGGATCGATCACCGCCGATAGCGCGGGGAAAGACCAGGGGACGGTCTTCCGGGTCGAGTTGAAATCGCTTCCGACACCTCGGCAACTGACGGACACTCCCAAGGACGCCGCCGATCAATCGGCCCTACCATGCCACCCTTGCCGGTTGTTAGTGGTGGAGGACGAGCAGGCGACCCGACGGTTGATGGGGAGGCTGCTAGAACGGCTGGGCCACAACGTGACTCTCGCCGACTCCTTGGAAGCGGCGATGAATGAAGTGAATGCCACCGAGTTTGACCTGGTGATCAGCGACATCGGCCTGCCGGACGGTAGCGGTCTAGAATTGATGCAACGGGTGAAGGAGAGCCGAGGTTCTGTACCGGCCATCGCGCTGACGGGTTACGGCATGGAAGAAGACATTCAGCGCAGCCGCGACGCCGGATTCACCGCCCACATGACCAAGCCGATCGACTTCATGAAGCTCGAAGCGATGATCCGCCAGATCCTGCACAACTCCGGAAGCAAGGAAAAGAACGGCAGCGACTGAGTCGGCCAGCCGTCACGAAAAGAGCCCAGCTCGATGCCCACCAAAATCACCGATCACCTCGCGAACGAACGGACCTTTTTGGCCTGGATTCGCACTGCGCTGGGGCTGACCGGTTTTGGATTCGTGCTCGGGCGGATGGGACTTTTTCTCAATCAGATCGCGACTTCGGGGGATACGAAGCGCGTTCGCACGGGGCACGAATTCATCATCGTGGGGATTGTATTTCTGTTGGTGGGTGCGATTTTCTCGGGATGGTCGGGCTGGAAGTACGAGCGAAACCGCACCGCGATCGAGAGCGATCGGTTTTCACCGTCGAAACGGTCGATCGTCGTATTAACAGGCGTCGTCGTGATCGGAAGCCTGGTGATCGTGGGGTTAAGCATCTGGCGGATGGTCGGGGGGTGAGAATCGGAGCGACGAGATTCTTAAGCGGAAACCGACTGAGAACTGACCTATGGGAGCGACAGCCCTCAGTCTTCGCGTCTTAAATTGTGTTCACGCGAACAATCCGTCGATCACCTTACCGTATCGCACAATCGCGACTGGGCGGCCTGTGGGGGTGCGGAATTCCTTGCTCGCATTGATGCCGAGCGCGTGATAAAAGCTCGCGGCCACGTCGTCGGGGGTGATTCCATCTCCGGAGGCGGGCCCGGCGGCCTTCGCGTCGCTCGCGCCGATGACCTGACCGCCCTTGATGCCGCCCCCCGCCATCAACACAAACATGGCGCGGGGGTAATGGTCGCGACCGCCTCGTCCACTGATCTTCGGCGTGCGGCCAAACTCACCTGTCACAAACACCACGGTCTTGTGGAGGATGCCCTTTTGTTCGAGCGAGAGGAACAGGCCCGAAAGCGCGCTGTCGAGGTCGGGCAGAAGCTTGTCCTTGAGCTTCGCGAAGTTGTCCTGGTGCGTGTCCCAACCACCGTTTGAGACGCTCACGAATCGCACGCCGGATTCGACAAGTCTTGACGCCAGCAAGCAGCTCTGAGCGAACGGGCTGGGGTTGAAGAGCTTCACGACCGAAGGCGACTCTTGGCTGATGTCGAACGCCTTTCGAGAGCTTGGCGAGCTGATGATGTCGTAAGCCCGCTGCGAGAATTTGTCGAGGCCGTTGACGAGGTCGCTCTCTTTTTCGAACCCTCGAAAGGTTGAGTCGAGGTCGGTCAAGAGCCGCCTCCGTTTTTCAATATCCGCGACGGTCAAACCTCGGCCCAGGGTGATCCCTCGCACATTGAAGGGAACCCCTTTGGTCGGCGTGTTCGTGGTGCTGAAGGGAGCGTACTCGACACCGAGAAATCCGGCCACCTGCGGCGTGTTCGGAATCGCCACGAACGGCGGCAGGTCTTTCGGGCCGCCCATTTCCTTGTTCACCACGGCCCCATAACCGGGGAACTCCAGCGAAGGGATCGGACGATTACCGGTGTTCATATACTTGGTGCCGAACTCATGCGCGGCCAGGCTATGGCTCACCCCGCGCAGCAATGCGAACCGGTCGGCGCACTGGGCGAGCTTGGGCAAGTGCTCGCTGAACCGGATTCCCGGTACGTTGGTATCAATCGGCTTGAACTCGCCTCGAAACTCGGCGGGGGCTTCGGGTTTGAGGTCGAAGGTGTCGATGTGCGAGGGTCCGCCACCGAGGTTGATGAAGATTGCGTTTGTCGCCTTGCCGCCCATTCCCGGCATGGTCAAGGCTTTCACGTCGCCCGCCTCGGCCAAACGGAGGAACCCCGCCAGGCTCAGGCCGGAACCAAGAACACCCACCCGGAGAAAGTCGCGCCGGAGAACGCCGTCGCAGGTCCGATTCGTCGCCATATGAAAATCTCCTTGGATCATCGTCGCGTGTGGGATGATACCGTCGGTCAATGATTCGTCACGAATTCCTTGGTATTGAGCAAGGCCCAAAGTAGGTCACGGAGGCCTTTGGCGTTGTCTCCCGCGGTGTCGAGATATTCACGGGCGCGGGTGGCCTCGGCCTCGGTCGGCCGACGGCTCAAGGTGCGGAGATAGGCCTCACGAATGACGGTCACCGGATCAAACGCGGGTTGAACAGGTTGGTCGGGACCCATCGCATCGAGCCGCTTTTGCGCCTTATTAAGGTCGTCGCGACGCGCCGAGATTTGAAGCTCGGTGTCTTTCAGTGACTTCTCTTTCTCCGTGCCGGCTTTCTTGTAGGTCTCCGCCTGGGCTTCCAGTTCGGTGATGCGCTTGTTGAGCGACGTGATCGACTGACCGGTGGCCTTGCGGTCGGCCAGTTTGCTTTTCGACGTCACTCCAGTCCGCTCATTCAGCCAACCGGACGGGCGGTCGATCGACGCGAGCATCTCTTGGTCGTTTTGGAGATAGATCGACTGGAGCAGATTCGGCTCGTTGGACGAGCTACAATCGCAATTCGTGTCGCGAGGGGAGCGACCGAAGACCTTCGAAGCGAAGTCGCCGCCGTTCGGTCCGCGGCGCGCGAGTGCCGCGCCTCCTTTCGGGCCGATCGCTCGTTCCGCCAATCCAGCGGTGGTCGAAAACCCGGCGAGATCTTTCGAGGTCGCCGTCGCGGCCTGTGCTGCGTCGATCAAGACTTCGGCGGGCAAGCGTCTCAGTACGGCTCGGCTGAAGTTCTTCTCGTCGAGGTGGTTGGTGTCATTGGTCTTCCAGCTTCGCTGATAGGTGTCGCTCAGCATGATCTCGCGGTGGACCCACTTCATGTCAAACTTGTGCTCGATGAAACCTTTGGCCAGGTAGTCGAGCAAAGCGGCGTTGCCGGGAGGGTTCGCCTGGTTCATGTCGTCGGGCGGGTTGACGATTCCCCGGCCGAAGTCGTTTGCCCAGACGCGATTGACGAAGGCCTTGGCGAAGTAGGGGTTGTCCTTTGACCTCATCCAATCCATCACTGGAGTGCGCGGGTCGGTCACCATCGCGAGATTGACCTCCTTGCCGCCAAGGAGTTTGGGGTGAATGACCGTCGCCACGACGTCCTTCTGCTTGGCCTGCTGCTTCTTTTTGGCCGGTGCCGGTCGGTTTCCGGGATTGACGAACACTTCCTGCCAGGGAACTTCCTTCCCTTCCTTGGCGAGCTTTCCGAGTTCGCGTTGAAGCATGCCGCCCATGAGTTTGTCGAGCCCCAGCTCCTTGCGCAACGCGACGTTTTTCTCGCGAGAGGTTGGCGAGACCCCGAAGCGGACCGGGGTGAAGAACGCGGTGAATGACTTGAAATCGTCTTGTGTCCACTGGTCGAACGGATGCTTGTGGCACTGGGCGCACTCAAGGCGAACGCCAAGGAATGCGTAGCTGAAGGCCAATGCCCTGTCTTCAGGCTGCATCATCTTTCGCGACCAGTAGTGGGGCATCGTCTCACGCGCGGAGTAGTCTGCCGGTTTGTCATCGCGGAAGTAAGACGACTGTTCCTTGATGAAGTCCTCATAGCTTTGACCGGGCTTCTTACTGGTGGCCAGCACGATTCCCGCCACGAGTTTGTCGTACGGCATGTTTTCGCGGACCCTTCGCTCGATCCACGAATACCACTGCGCCGCGAGCTGTTCATTCAAGACATTGCCCGCGAATTGCTTGGGATTATCGCCCGTGATGTCGCAAAGCTTGGTGGCCCACCATGCCGCGTACGTCGGCCTCGCGAGCAATTCGTTGATCTTGGCAGCTCGCTTCGAGGGGGAAGTGTCGGCGAGAAACGCTTCGATCTCGCTAGGATTCGGCAACGTGCCGGTGAGATCCAGGCTTACGCGGCGAAGGAACTCGCCGTCGTTGGAAATCGCACTGGGCACAATCCCAAGTTTGCGAAGCTTGGCGACGACCAAGGTGTCGATCTTGGTCGGCGTTGGAACCTCGGGATACTTCGGGCCGGTCTTGTCGGAAACGGGGAAGAGCACCTGAGCGACTGCCACTCCGTTGTCATAAAAGGCGACGATATGTGTATCGCCTTTCCCCTTGCTCGTGACGATGCCCGACTCGCTGATCTCGGCGACGGATTCATCATTGGTGCGAAACCTGCTGATGCAGGTTACATCTTCGGCAGTGCCGTCGGCCCAGTGCGCGACAACCTTCAATGGGATGGTTTTCCCTTCGCCATTGAACACGATCTCGGACGGAGAAACGTCGAGCCGCGCAAACCGGACGTTGTTCGTCACGCTCTTCGCTCCGTGCTCGATCCAGCGAGTGAACATGCGATAGGCCCAGGAGTTCTCCTCCATGCGCTTCCCGCCTTTGTGCGGGATTCCCAGCGTAGGCTTTTGAAGAATCTTGCTGATCTCGGGCGTCTCAAGATCCACGCGGCCCGTGTCTTTGGCGAGCAAGGCTTCGTGATCGGCCTTGAAGTCGTAACCAAAAAGCGAGAGGCGGAATCCGCCGCGCCCCTGGAAAGAGCCGTGACACGAGCGAGTATTGCACCCAAGACGTCCCATCAACGGAAGAACATGACGCTGAAAGTCGGGCACCTCGGTCGCGGCGTCTGTCGAGAATCGTTCAGAGGCGGGGCGGATGATCTTTACCAGTGGAGAACCCGGCGAGTTGGTTTTCGCGGACGAATCGGCTGCCGTGAGCGGTTGCGTGAGCGCCGCCGCGACGAGTAGCATCGCCATGCTCATCGCGAACAGCGCGGCCAGGCGAAACTTCATGGCTGAGACTCCTTCTTCGGGTTCACGGGTTGGCCCGCGTTTGTACTGGTTTTCGCTATCGACTTCTTCCGGCTCTGTTTCAACAGCGACTGCACCCGCGTTTCCACGGCCGACTCGCGTCGGGATTCGAGCCTTGAGAGCGTTTCGCCCAACCTGTGGGCACGCTCTTCAGCAACCTCTTTATCCACGCGGGCCTGACGAATTTCCGTATCGACCTGGGCCTGGACCGTCTGGCGGAGTTGACTCTCAAGCTCGGCGGTTGCGCCAGCATTCGCGTTAGAGAGTCTCGCCGCGACAAGCTGAACCCGCGATCGGGCTTTCCAAGATTCCAGCGCCGCCTCGTAACGTCGCGGATTGTTGGTCTTCAACGTCGCAAGGCTCTTGCCGACCTGTGCCAACTCGCGAATCGCCTTGCGGTACTCTTCGGGCTTCATCGGTTTGAGCTGGTCGAGCAAGGTGGCAAGCTCTGGGTGATTTTCGCGAACGAACAGCATCGCGGCGATCTCGGCCTGGGATTCCTTCTTGGCGTCGTCGTCGCTGTCGGCCCTGGTGAAAGAGCATGCAAGCGTGACGACGAGCCCTGTAAGAATCAAACCCCGCAACGTGCCCCGAAGTGTCGCGTGAGAGTAACCTAGCCAGAAAACGATTCGTCCGAACATCATGAGCCCCGACCTTCCTTCGCGGCGTCGGGCACAGGGAGCGCCGCAGCCTCGACGAGCCAGGGAGGCGGGGCCTCGACGGACTCCGCGTCGGGGGTATCAATGAGTGGGGTGTCGTCGAGCGGGTCGGACGGGTCAACCACCACGCCCGCATCCTGAGCCAGCCCCGACCACGTCAGCGCCAGCGCTCCTTCGTCGGACGCCGTTCCTTTTCGCGAAGACTGTTGTGAGAAGATGAGCCCTGCCGCAAGGAGCAGACTTGCCGCGAGTGCGAGGACGACCCGGTACGTCCGAGACTGGTCCCGTCTCGCCGCGGCGGCCGCGCGAGCGACCGCGCAAGCGAGCATGACGGCCTCGGCGACCGCTTCGCGTGCCGCTTGATCGTCGCCGAGCCTTCGTTCAAAAACCGCCGCCTGGGCCTCGCCGAGATCACCCGCCACGTAACGGAACGCAAGCCAGGCGAGATCCCGGTCGTATCCGTGGTCGTCGAGCGGGTCAGTCGCGAGGGTCATCGAAAGAAACTCCTTCTGAGGGCGTCCGCGATTCAATGGTCCGACCGGAGGGCTTTGCGAAGCTTGTCGAGCGCCAGCCGCATTTGGGTAAGCACCGTCCCGAGCGGAAGACCGGATTCGTCGGCAATTCGGGCAAAGGGTTTGTCGTCGTAGATCCTTGCCACAACAACCTTGCGCTGAGCTGCGGGAAGTTTGTCGAGGGCTTGTCGCACGGCGTCGGCCGTTTCACTTCGTTGCATCGAGACATCGGGCAACGCGTCCGCCGCCCGGCCGAGTTCCGCCAGCTTCCGCACTACCTTCTCACTGGTCTTCACCCGCCGCCGATTGGCCAGGGCCTGGTGAAAGGCTACGCGAAAAAGCCAGCCCTTGAATGTCTCGGAATGCGCTTCGTGTCCTCGTTCCAAGGCCTTCGCGAGCGTCGCTTGCAAGACATCTTTCGCCCGTTCGGGGTCGTGAACCACGCCGAGAATAAACCGGAGTAACTCATCTCCGTGCTGCTGGTAAACCGTTTCGACGCGGGTTTTGAGTTCGGTCGGATCAAGTGTGGGAACGGAAACGGCCTCCACGGCTGTGGGCCGGTTATCGTCTTCGAGACTC
>JAYVYS010000356.1:0-5385 GCA_043784005.1 Isosphaeraceae bacterium | reverse complement strand
GGGGTTTACGACACACGAAGACGCCAAAATGACCGAAAAATCGACGACTTGTCGCCCTATCCTCTTGCGGACAAACAACTTCGAGACGCAATCGCCCTGCCCTGTAGACGCACCGTTCTCTTGTGATATCAACTCGGGGAAAAAACAGGGTGCGTCGTCAAGGACGGCACCCTACGAAAATCGTTGAACTTAAAGGCGGCGGCCTCGACGGCGTCTTGCCATTTGCCAACCGTATCCGAAGACTCCCAGGCCGCCCATCGCCATCATAAGAACGCTGGAGGGCTCCGGGATGACGGCATTGAGCCGAATGTCATCAAACGCGGTCTGAGCTTGACTGCTCGCCAGACGGATCTGCAATGCCTGGCCGAGGAACGGCGAGTTGAGGCTACGATACGAGAGCGAAAAAGGCGCTAACGAACCTTCCGGCCCGGTTCCGAAGCTCGTCGCCAGAGTGTTGTTGCCGGCAAGGAGTGTCACCGTGTAGACGGTGGCGGGAGACTGCGACCCGCCAAATCCGATCGGATGGCCTACAAAACCCGTCAAGGTGTATTGAGTGTCGTTTTGAAGCGAGGCACTAAGAATTTGCGAGTAAGCCGCGGGTCCTCTCGGGAACGGGGCTGGGGAAAGCCAGCCCACCTGGTTACCCTCGGGCGCCGATGTCGTCCAGAAACCTTGCGGGAACGCGTTGATATTCCAGACCCCGCCGCCCGTCCCCGAAAGTGTCGATCCCGTCGCCCTCCATTCGTAACGGTAGCGGTCACAGGACTTTCGAACCCGGCATTAACAATGACGATCGAGCCCGGCTTGGCCGGGCTTGGCCAGCTCAGAATCACGAACGCCGCGATCCAGAATGTACGCATCCATTTGATGGAGACATCTCCGTTCGGGCCATACTGCCATAGTGGGCGAGCCGCAGGGCTGCGAACTAACGAGTTTCGCGGATTCAACCGAAATTGCGCGCATTTCTCAAGAGCGATGACGCCGTGTGAGCCATCAAGACGGTGGTTTGATTCGTACCGACGCGCTGACAATGGTCAAGAATAAAATGAAATTGATGACAATTCGACACGTTTTCCTCACCCACCGTTCAGTTCGCAAGGACTTTCCCGGAGGAGACTCCACCGGGATCGGGTCGAGGATCCTTCACTCCCTTAACTCATCTGCCCTCTTATGCGTTTGCTCGATGATCGAAGTTCGGTCGGTTTTCGCCCCGAGGGTCAAGATTTGACCGGTGTTTTGGCGTCGGATTCAAATTTGGCGGAGTCGTAGCCGAGCAAGTGGCGCTGAATGATCATGAACGCGACACCTGGTGGGACATCATGAATCCAGTTGGCATCGCCTTCCTGCATTTTTCGGAAAACCTCGCGCGAGAACACGCTGAGGTATTCGGGGTTGTAGTCGCGAATGGGCTGAATTTGCTGGTTTTCAATCAAATAGTTGTAGAGGTGCTGGAGTTTGGGAGTGATCCGAAGGTTGGTCGCGGAAATGATCGCGTTGCTTTTCGGGTCTTTGAGAGGGTAGACATAAAGTCTCAGGTCGTTTTTGAAGAGCCTGCCGAACGATTCGAGAATGCCGCCCGCGAGGTTGACGTAATATTTCTCTTCGAAAATTTCGCGGAGGGTCGGCACGCCCATGACAAGACCGATCAGCTTCGTGGTGTGCCGCTGGAGGTAGTTGGCCAGCCGATAGAACTCGCCGAAGTTCGAGATCATCACCGGACGGCCGAGCGTGCCCAGGATGTCGGCACGGTCGAGAAAGTCTTGGTTGTCAATCGCGTCGCCTTCCACGAGGTTGTTGAGGGTCATCTCCGTGACGACCAAGAGGTCTTCGTTCTCGTTGGCGGGCTCCTGGATGAACTTGGCCAGGGCACAATTAAGCATGTCGACCGTGACGTTGGTGACGGGGCGGAAACTGCCGCGGACCAGCAGGATGGGTCGCTTGTAGAACGCCTCGGCGGGCTGGATCACCTTCCCGGTCGAAGTGAACATCGCGGCGCTCGAGAGCCCGCAGTGGACCAGCTCCAGGCTCATGAGCCGATTATCCACCTTCGCGAACGCCGGGCCGGAGAACTCGATCAGATCGACCTCGATCCGCTCGCCGGTCAGGTCGTCGATCAGGTGTTGAATCAGCGTGATCGGGCCGCCGGTTTCGTAGAGCGCGCCATGGATCAGGTTGACGCCAAGGATCCCCATCGCTTCCTGCTGAAGCAGGTTCTCACGGTCGAGCAGACTGGTGTGAAGGAGGATTTGCGAGGGCGGATCGTTGGGCTTGGTCTGAAATCGAATGCCCATCCAGCCGTGGCAATTGTCCTGTCGGGAATAGCTTTTGGCGGCGACCGTATCGGCGAAGACGAAGAAGCGGGTGTTCTCACCCCGTTTCTCCGCGAGTCGCTCGGTCATCAGGCTGTATTCGTAGTCGAGCATGGTCTCAAGCCGCTCTCGACTGACGTAACGGCCGCAATGGCCATAGATCGCGTCGGAGACGGTCATGTCGTAGGCCGAGATGCTCTTGGCGATGGTGCCGGCAGCGCCCCCGACCCGAAAGAACCAGCGTGCGACTTCCTGGCCCGCGCCAATCTCGGCGAACGTGCCGTACTTGGTATTGTCGAGGTTGACCTGAAGGGCTTTTTGGTGCGTGTCAAGCCGGTTGGTTTGCATGGCGGGTCCGGGTCCGGGGTGCGTTGGCTCGGGCGCGGGCGCGTCGCGACATCTCTAATGGATGGTTGTAAAGATCAAAGCGGCGGTTGTCAAACGAGTGTCCGGTTGGTTCAGGAGGAATGCGAAGTCGACTGCGAATCACTGAGTCAGGTCGAATCGAAGCGGATGAACCGCCGAGATCACAGAGATCGCGGAGCAAGTCGGGAGAGAAATTGCGAAGAGGGATCGACTTCCCGCCTTCCGTCTTTCCCTCGATCTCCGCAGTTCGTTTCCGATTCGGGATCGCTCGCCCGACTCGATTTTTCAATGCGCCTGCCGTTTCGTCCTCCTTGCTCAATCGATGCACGCTCTCTTGGATCGTTCGCTACCAATAAGCTTTTCCAGGCCGGAATCGCTCCCTCGCTACTCCGCGAAATCCCCCTTCACGGTCGCTTCGCAATGTGCGTAAACGATGATTAGAGACAGCTTTGTCCGATTTTCGGATCATTTCAATCCAATGGCGACAGGATGGTTGCATTGTGATCACCACTCGTGCTAGAAATATGGCGTAGCGTTTCAGGTCGTTTTCGTACCCTTTTGAAAAGGAGCGGACATGAGGCGTCTCTTTCTTGCGATGGCCGTGTGCGGTTTGTTAGTGGCATCTGGGCAGACAGTAAATGCGGGCCTTGTCGTTGACTTTACGGGTGGCGCCCCCGCATCGCCAACTGGAGATACCATCGGGGGATGGGAGTTTCAGGTGACATCGACCATCACCGTCAACGCGCTCGGGTTCTGGGATGAAGGTGCCAACGGACTGACCAACAGGCATGATGTCGGCCTTTGGGACATCTCTCAAAATCTCTTGGCTTCGACGACGGTCACCACCGCGAGCACCCCGGTTGCGTCGACGTCCTCGGCGGGACAGTGGCTGTTCAACGCGATCGCCCCGCTTTCGCTGACACCGGGAAATTATGTCCTCGGTGCTACTTTCGCGAATAACGATGCGGATCTTGCGCGACTGAATACGATTGCCACGACGACCGCCGGCGTGACGTTCGTGACCGCGCGTCAGTCGGCCTCATCGTCTCTTGCTTTTCCGACGATCTTGAGCCCTGGTCTTAATGCTGGAATTTTTGGTCCGAACCTTCTGACCCAAAATCCCCAGACATCACCCGTTCCCGAACCGGCGACCCTGGGTATGGCGGGAACGGCGGCGGTGGTTGGTCTGGTACTTGCCAGGCGCCGCGCCAAGGCTTAAAAGGGTTGCGAATCATCGAAAGAGATAATGCCCCTGGTTCTCCCTCCAGGGGCTTTTTCATGCGCTCCTTGATCCTGATGGAGTGATCGGACATGATCCAGACGGACCTTGCGGGAGGCGATGTCTTCCTTCCGTGTGGGTTCGACCACTCTCGACAACGGTGACCCCGCCCTCATGGCCAAAGTCGAGATCGTCAAGGTCCGCGCTTTCTGGTCGCCTTCGCGGCTAGCGCTCGCAATGTTTCTGCTTGCCGGATCGGCCGTTCTCCTCACTCTGGGCGACCCGGGGATCACCACCGATGAACCGCTCGATGTCCGCCCTGGGCGAACCTACGTCGAGACCTTGCGAGTACGCGGGCTCGGCTTCTTCGAGCGCGCGACCGTCGATCGGGTCTTTCGCGACAACGCTGAGCACCCACCTTTGGGACGTTGGTTGCTGGGACTCGCATCGACCCTCGGCCAGCCGTTCGAGATCCAGCTCTTCGGCGCGGACCCGATAGGCCTCTATCTGCGTTCCGGACGGCTCGCCCCCGCATTTTGCTTTGCCTTGCTTGTCGGGCTAATCACCCACACGGCGGCGCGTCGTCATGAGATTCCGGCAGGGGCCGCGGCGGGATTCGCGCTACTGGTCATGCCCAGGTGCTTTGCACATGCCCACTTCGGGGCGCTCGACACGTTCATCACCTTGTTCTGGACCGGCGCGCTTCTCGGATCAGAACGTGCCCTGACATCCAAACAGCCGATTCTTGCCATGTTTGGTGCCGGTGCGCTCTGGTCGTTGGCCCTCCTGACCAAGATTCACGCCTGGTTCTTGATCCCGGTCGTCTTCATCTGGTGTTTCGTGCGCCTTAACGGAAAGCTTCGGGCCTTTGCCGCGTTCTCGGTCTGGCTGGTGACCGGGCTTACACTCTTCGTGCTGGGATGGCCCTGGCTCTGGTTTGACTCCGCAACAAGGCTCCGTGCCTATCTTGGCACAGGAGTGGAACGGGCCTCGATCCGCGTCCTTTATTTCGGCGAAATCTTCGCCGACAAAGATGTTCCGTGGCACTATCCCTGGATCTATTTCGCACTCACGGTTCCCGTGGGCCTGCATATCCTGGGAGCCGGGGGGGTTGTCCGAGCCTGGAGAAATCGGCGGGACGACCCGTTCTCGCTCCTTCTCCTCGGTTCGATCCTCATGTTCCTGAGCCTCTTCAGTACACGGATTCCCGTTTACGACGGGGAACGTCTGTTTCTGATGGTCTTTCCACTCTGGTCAATCTTGATCGGGCGGGAGTTTCGCGTTCTTTGGACGATGTGTTCTGGAAAGACGATTGTAAGAGTGGGACTGTTGATTTTCATGTTGGTGCAAGGTTACGGCGTTGTGACTTATCACCCTTTCGGCCTGAGCTACTACAACGCCTTTGTCGGAGGTCTTTCAGGGGCGGAATCGCGAGGGTTGGAATTGACGTTTTGGGGAGATGCGGTTGACCGAGTCTTGCTCGATGAGGTG
>JAYVYS010000355.1:0-4283 GCA_043784005.1 Isosphaeraceae bacterium | reverse complement strand
GGCCTCAGGGCGAAACCCTCTGCGGCGTACTGTCACGATGAATCCGGCACAGCCTTTCAAGGGCCGGCGATTTCAAGGATTTACGAATGCTTGAATCATTCACTGCTGGGGCCCATCGCGCTTTAGAGCGTGCTCAGGTAAGGGCGATCCGCCGAGGCGCGGGGGCGGTCGAGCCGACGGATTTACTCGCGGCCCTAGTCGACGAACCCGAAAGCCATGCCTCGGAAATCCTGGCCGAATTCGGGCTTGGTCCTGAACAGGTGTGGGGCGCCCTGAAAACCGTTGAACTTTCTCTCTCAGAAGAGGCGATCTCAGCCGCCCTCACCGATCGGCTTCCTGAGTCTCCGTCCTTTCGCGCTTCGCTGAATGACGCGGCGATCCAGGCGAGGGCCTTTGACCGCGGCCGAGCCATCGGAACCGAGCACCTCCTTGCGGGACTGATTTCCACGCCGGGCGCGGCGGCGGATCTTCTGGCCGCGGCTGGGGTCGCGGTCGGCGGTCTGATCGACCGGCTCACCGAGTCCGTGGTCCTTGAGATTGAACCCTTGCCGCTTCCAGATGAAATCGAACCGCTCGACCTGGGCGAGCCCGCCCGACAAATCGATCTAGGACGAATCCTCGACGCTTCCGCGAACCGTGCCCGCGAAGGCCTTCGTGTTGTCGAGGATTATGTCCGATTCACGCTGGACGACCCCGGTCTGACCCGTCGTATCAAGGAAGTTCGTCATCGTCTCGCGGAAGCCCTCAGCGGGATCGACCCCGAACTTTTGCTGGGTTCGAGAGACACGCCTGGCGATGTCGGGACTCACATCATGACCCAGTCCGAGCGGACGCGAGTCAACTCGCGCGCCGTGCTCTCCGCCAACTTCAAACGGACGGCGGAAGCACTTCGTTCGCTCGAAGAATATTCCAAGCTTATCGATGTCTGGATCTCAGGTCGGTTTGAGGTTCTCCGTTACGATGTTTACACCTTGGAAAAACTAACACTCACCGCCGCGGCCTCGTTGCGAACTCTGGGCGACGCGAAGCTGATGGTTCTGGTGGGCGGACTTCGCACGATGGGGGATCTGACTTGGATCGTTGGTGAAGCCCTTGCCGGCGGGGCCGACGTGATCCAGTCTCGCGAAAAAAACATCCCCGATCGAGAGTGGTTGAGCCGCGCGCGTGAGATCCGTATCCTCACTGCGCAAGCCAAGGCGAGATTCATTGTGAACGACCGACCGGATCTCGCCAGACTCGCCGGGGCCGACGGAGTCCACCTCGGACAGGAGGATGTGAGCCTACGCGACGCACGCCGAATCGTCGGGCCGACGGCAAGCGTCGGCGTCTCAACGCATTGTCGCGAGCAGGTCGACAAGGCTGTGCTTGCGGGCGCGACTTATCTCGGCGTCGGGCCTGTATTCCCGAGCACGACCAAGAACTTTCCCGAATACGCCGGCCTTTCACATCTGCGTCATGCCGCCGAGGCGACGAACTTGCCATGGTTCGCGATCGGCGGGATCGATTCTAGCAACATCGACGAGGCCATCGAAGCCGGCGCGCGTCGCGTGGCGGTGAGCGCCGCGGTGATCAAAGCTAGTTCTCCAAGACGAGCCGCGGCGGAATTACGGGCACGCCTTGATTTGGCAGAAAAATGAAGGAATTGAAGAGTATCAACCGCAGATGAGACAGATCAATTCTGATGAATTGCGAAGACGCTACGACAATCACACGAGCGCGGGCAAGATTTAGAAATATGGTTGTTTTTAACGTTTAATAAATATGAGCATTCGAATCTTGTTTCTCGGCCCTTTTTGATTTTTTTATCAGAATTCATCTGCATAATCTGCGATTAAGTCTCCAGTTCCCTACCATACTCACCGCCAAGCGAATCGCGAATTCCCGATCGGGTCGATCTTGTCGAGGCGTTGCCGCGCCTGCTCGGCGAGGCGAGCGAAGGTTGCACCTTCGCGACCTTGCGCCACGGCGGAGACTCGGCCGGTCTCATCCACAAGCAAGTGGAATGGGAGCTTGGCTGCATCGGCACCGAACCGTTTTCGCGTTTCAAGCGCGGCGAGGTAAACAGGCAGGCTCACCTTCGATTTCGCGACAAGCTCAAGCAAACGGCCGACCCTCGCCTCATCGACGGCCACTGCGGCCATCGCGAATTTCTCGCGACCCTTGAAACGCCTCCAGACTCGCTCCAGGTCGATCAGATCGGAGTCGGACTCCGAAACCGTGGACGACCAGAACGTCACCCAGACGACTTTGTTCCGAAGCCCAAGCAATAAGACAGGTTCGTTGGTTTCGGGATCGATCAATTGCAGGGCCGGCAACTTCGCTCCTGGAGACAACGGCTCGGGCGCTGGTGGGGGTCCGAAGCGAAGCCATCCTGTCCAAGCAATCGCGATCGAGGCGATCAGTGCCATCGTCGCGCTGACCGGGTCAATTTTCCGAGGACATGTTGATCCTTCAGCCGTCATCGATTTTCCCGACGTCGGATAGGAAGATCGGGCTCGAAAACGCTGGTAGTGAGGTTGATCACCGTATCGATCGGCGAGCGATCCGCTTCGGGAATGGTGACCAACGCTTGGCCGCCGCTCATGATCATCGCGGGTAAATTTTGCGGATTTCCCAGAATCCTCAACGGGTACGCTAGCATTGATTTGGGAACAAGCACAGGCGCTTGCACGTCCAATACATGAAGATAGACCGTGGAGATTGGCTTGCCGTCGGCCTTGATCGTGCTCACTCCCCAGGCTTGGGGCGCGATCGGTCCGCCTCGCGTGCCGTAAATCGCGTCGCCTTTCGTTTCAAGCCAGCGACCAACCTCGGCAAGCCGCTCTGTCGCCTCGTTCGGAATCGCGCCGTCGTGTTTTGGGCCGACGTTTAAAAGTAGATTCGCATTTCGCCCGGCCGCGTCGGCAAGTAAACGAATCACCTCCGGGGCGCTTTTGTAGTGGTGGTCGGAGGCGTTGTGGCCCCATGATCGGTTCATCGTCTCGAAGATTTCCAGAGGCATCGTCGGGTGGGGCGGAACTTTGTTCAAGCCCGAGGAATCGGCTCCGGACAAAGCTTTCTCGAAGATCTGAAAGTCTTCACCCGCCAGCGGAGCGAGGTAGTGATTGTTGCCGACAAGGGCCTTCGGCTGAAGTTCGTGGATGATCTTATAGGTGGTTTCAAGATCCCAGGATGCGTCGGGACGGTCCTGGAACCCGTCGAACCGGATTCCGCCGATTTCCCCGTACTGGGAGCAAAGCTCCCGAACCTGTCCCTGATAATAGGCGACGTACTTGTTCCAATCGCCTTTTTCAACGCGCCCGGCGTGCTTGCCGGTACGGCCGAGCGGGAAATAATCCGGATGGTGCCAGTCCAGCAATGAATAATAGAAAAAGAGGGGGATCTTGTGTTTCCGGCAAGCGTCCGCCAGGGATCGCAGGGGATCTTTGCCGAACGGTGTCGCGTCGATGACGTCGTAGCTGGTCAGCTTGCTGTCGAACATACAAAAGCCGTCATGGTGCTTGGCCGAGACGGTGATGTACCTCATCCCTGAGGCCTTTGCCGTTTTGACCCATGACTCGGCGTCAAACTCCGTGGGATTGAAACGGGGAGGGAGCTTCTCGTACTCGGCGATCGGCAGCATCTCCCGATCCATCACCGACTCACCCTTCCCGAGGAGCGAGTAGACCCCCCAGTGGATGAACAGGCCGAATTTCCTGTCCTGAAAGCCTCGCCTGGCCTCGGCGTTCGGAGTCGGGGATGACGGCGAATCCGCAGCGCGGGACGAGCGGAGGCGATCCAGCCCGGCAAGTGCCGCCACGAAAAAGCAAACGAGGGAAAGACACAAGTGTCGCATGTCCGGCTCCTCGAAAAGGAGGCCCGGGTCGGGGATCGCGAGAACCCGGCCCCGAACGGTTGTGAATTCCGTTCGAGGCCTCATATCAATACTTGCTCACTTCGCCGCTTTACGGAAAAACGTGAGCCAAGGCTTGAGGGTCACGGGGAGGTCGGTGAACGTGGCGTCGACATCCTCGGGCTTGGTCATCCCGGCCTTCTCAAGCTCGGCCCCTTTGGCCGCCAACTTCATGGTTTCGTCCTTCCACACGCTGGTGCTCAGCCCGTTGGAGAGCGCGGCGTAGTAGTAAACGCGGGCATCCTTGGCATCGGCGGCCTCAAGTTTCTTGAAGACCTCGGAAGCTTCCTTGTACTTGCCCGCTTTAAACAATTCCGCGCCTTCGGTAAGGCCGGCGGCGGTCTTGTCCACGTCAGGCTTGACGTGCTCAGCGGTCGTGAGGGCTGACGCG
>JAYVYS010000354.1:0-6213 GCA_043784005.1 Isosphaeraceae bacterium | reverse complement strand
CCATTTTCCTGCGAGCCTCATGGGCGATGAACCCCCGCTATGGTCGATCGTACCCATTTTTCTGGAAATTTTGTCGGAGGATTGCTCACCGAATCTTCGCGTGTTACAAAAAATGTTAGTTTCACTGTAACCAGTTCCACCCGATCAGTCTTTTTTAGAGCGATGGAGGTTCTATATGGAACACTTCGTCACGATTAATTCGTTGCCCCCCGGTCTCACGTTCCCTCCGCAATACGCGGGTAAGCTGCACTTCGATGCCGAGCAGAAAAGACTCGTCTACCGAGGTGTGATGAGCAAGGCTGACTTTGACAGCCTGAGTCGTCTCAGCGACGATTGGGGCTATCGGCGGCCTCTTGAAGACCTGTTTCGGCTTTCGATCGAAGACAGATCGAGCCCCCGATTTTTTCGGCGTCTTGTCTCCGTCTTTAACAGTTTTGGATTCTGACGCGAGATCGTTTCTTCATTCTACCGGAGTGTGCCCATGACGATCGACCCCGCCGGGGCCGACCTGCTTGATGTTTATCGCACGCTCATAGGATTGGTGACTCCCCGCCCGATCGCCTGGGTGACGACAATAGATCGACTGGGACGCGTGAACCTCGCCCCGTTCAGTTTTTTCAATGTTTTCGGATCCAATCCTCCGGTCGTCGTCTTTTCTCCGACGCTCAAGCGAGATGGTTCCAAGAAGGATACCCTCCTCAACATCGAAGAGACCTGCGAGTTTGTCGTCAATTGTGCCGTCGAGTCGGTGATTGAATCGATCAATCTAACTTCGGCTGAGCTCGCGCACGGTGAGAGCGAAGCCGATCTTGCCGGTTTGGAATTGCTTCCGTCCGAACGGATAAAACCTCCTCGCGTCGCGGCGAGCCCTGCCCAATTGGAGTGTCGTCTTATCAAGGTTCTACCGATCGGAAATGGGCCTTCGTCGGCCAACCTTGTGATAGGTGAAGTTGTGTTTCTGCATGTCTCAAACGACGTGATCGGATCTGACGGACGGATCGATCCTCGAAAACTCAAGACCATCGGTCGGCTCGGTGGCGATTTCTACGCCAAGACGAGTGACCTTTTCGAGCTTCCTCGGCCGTCACTCTGAGGAACGCTCGGCAAGGCTACCTCGGAAACGCCGCCGCGAGTGATCGGTCAAGGATATCAGCCCCGAGCCCCAGCACCGAGGTTCTCCATTCAGGGTCCGCGGGAACAAACGTTTCCATAAGTTTCCGCTTCGTGCTCGCACGGATCGGGTGCCCTGGTTCGAGCCAGTGATGCGCCTGATTCTCGGCCCTGAACTCCGAGATCATGCGGAGGGAATCGTAGGTTCCGAACTCGGCACAATGCATGTCATAGGCGCAACGCGAGAATGTCGCACGGCACCATCTCCCGATATCGCCATGCGTTTCGTAGAAAACACCATTCGCCTCCAAAGACTCGACACGGTCTTTCCCGAAGATCTTGCGAGTCCAACCGACACGATCGTGGGGAACGTCGCTTCCAAGCAGGATCTTGTAGGTCCCGCGAAGCCCAAGCCCTGTGTTGAAGTCAGTGTGCAAGACGGAGGGAGCCTCACCGAGCCAACGCGGTAGGTTCGTGGCCAAAATACGATTGACGCGAGAAGGTTCGTGCCCTCCGAAGAACAAACCGCGGGGATACTCATACTGACCTTGCACGATGGCTGATTTCGCTGCGATTCTGCCATACTGAACGATCGCAGCCGTCGCACGTGCCGCGAAGAGATCCAAGAACCGCAGGGGATGTTGAGGATTTAAGAGACTGTCGAGGCTCGCGTAGAGGGGGGTCACACCCCCGGTAACCGCGTTCTTTAGTCACAAAATTCCGGTTAAGGTCGACGTTGTTCTCATCAAATCGGCGCGCTCGGGCGAAGCCAAAGGGGTCAAGCCTATGGAAAAAAATGAGGGTTTCGTCGGGTCGAATGGACCACCGTGGGAACCCTCGGATTAACCCTCCACACTGGACGGCCGAACCGAAGTAACCCTCCACACCGTGCAGACCGCTCGACACAACCCAAACTCTCCCCGCAGTTTCCGAGCCGCGGATCGCGGCGTCGACGGTCAGATCCTCGCCGAACGGACCCGTTTGTCCGATCGGAAACACTTCCAGGCGAAATCCACGCTCAAGCGCAATCGCCCGGAACTGTTCGCACGCCGTGAGGTAATCGGGAGAAAACGGCGAACCCTTCGCCGCTTCGTCGAATATCATCCTTTTAGCCACATGTCGAACCAGGAGAATGCTTCTGATTGCATCTCCAGGTCAAACTTATGTTCGCCTGGATAGTACGAGCACTTGTAATGCTCGGGTGCGCCTGCCTTGGCAAAGACTTCCGCGAGGATGGTGTCGGCTCGATGCATCCCTTCCCGCGTGAAGAGCTGATCTTCGTTGTCGTTTAGGACCATCGTCGGCAACGGAGCGCGAAGCCCGAGAATCTCCGGGTAGTCAAGAATCGCTGGCAGTCCTGGCACATAGACCATCCACGTGTGAGTATGGCTCTTGTGAATCGCGTAATCCTTCCAGGTCGTCATCATGCCGACGCAGCAGGCGCATTTGATGCGATCGTCGAGTCCTGCCAGGAAGACGGTTCTCAAACCGCCGCCTGAAAGCCCCGCACAGCCGAGCCGGTCTGCATCGACGTCGGATCGGGAGGCGAGATAGTCCAACGCCCGACGATCCTCAGCCGAGAATACGCCTGGCCAACTCGTTCCGGCGCTGAAAAGGCTTTTCGCCACAATGCACTCGTGCTCGCCGGCAAATGTGTTGTAGGCCTTGATCTCCTCGTCGGCCTCAGGATTGACCTCTCTTTTTCCTTTGGTCAAAACCTGAGGAAGATCGCCCAATCGAATTCGCCGGCTGCCGAAGAGAAACGCATCGTGAACAAGCACCGCGTAGCCGCTTTTGGCGAGAGCGTTGGCCCAAGACCTGCCCCCATAATAACTTCGATGCTCCTTCATCAGTGGATGAAGATCGTCAGAGGCCTGCATGATCTTACGGGTGCCGAAATATTTGTTTCCGCCGTGATCGTGAAGCGCCACGATCCCGGGAAGCTTCCCCTTGGCGTCCCTCGGCTTGAGTAGATAGGCCTCGGTGGGAGGGCCATACGGCAAGGACCATGAGAGATGCTCGATTTCCAGTCCGTCGTATTCGATCCTGTGCTGAATTTCTGCCTTGGGAGTTCCACCCGTGTTGGGAGAAAGAAGGCGAGCGAGCAGTTCTGAACGGGCTCCTCGACGCCACGTTTCGAGATCCGAGAACCTCCCGCTTCGAAGTGAGAATTGTCCGGGAGCGTCGGGGACTAGCGAAGCCGCCCACGGACCGTAAGCGCCCAGCATGTTTTGGTCCATCAGAAGACGCCCTCGTTATTACGGGTTCCGGCTAATCGAGTTCTCGCTGTCGTCTCCAGGCTCGGATCGCCAATTCATCGGTCACGGAATCCGCGTTGAATTGTGCTTCGAGTTTTGCCAGACGTTCGGAAGAGAGAGTCTTCACCCAGCGTTGAACCGTCAAAATATCGGCGGAGTCGGGCGCTTTAGCATCGACCACCTCGGCGAGATAAATCGTGCGGTCGCCGGTATCTAAGCGTGACTCGACCCTGCACTCCGCCCATCCCGTCGCGGCTTCGAGAATCGGACTCCCCGTCACTCCCGCGCGACTTGACAATCTCGCGAACTTGTCGATCTGACAACTCGACTCTAACCCGAACCTCTCAGCCCAGTCGAGATGCTGCCGCGATGCGGTCAATAGGTGTACCGCGAAGCTCCCGGCGGCCTCGATCAGATCCCAGGTGTGGTGCGATTTGGCGATCCCGGCGAGAATCCTCGGGCATGACTCCGCGATCGACGCCTGGTTCACGAAGGTCGCCAGAAGGCCCCCGCGTTGGGCCCCGTGGCTCGCGGTCACGATCCAGAGTGGGGGGTCGAGTGATTGCGAAAGCGCTTTGAAATCAAATGATGCCATGCAACGGGCCTCCCCGCGATCCCAGGGCGTCGACACGTTTTTCAATCTCCGGGTCATCCACGAGCGGAGGAGCGTGCCGAGGTTTGATCCTCGCATCAATCACGAGCGGACCAGCGCATCCCCAATGTTTGTCCTTCATTTGAGCGCCGACTCCGTCGATATCGGCGGCGGGATTGGAACGTGTGAAGGTTACCCAGAGCCAGTTTCGCAGGTGTCTTGCCGTGAATTCACTATCGTCGGCAATCACAATCAACGGAAACGCCCGAAGCGGGTCGCCCGGTTGAACGGATTCGCAAAATCGGCGGATCTCCGTGTGATCGGGGTTGTAAGTCGGTCCTGAGATGGCGAGGACTCCAGGCAGGGCTATTCTTGGAGAATGGAAACCATCAGAGAAACGCACTCCTGAGTGGACTTCGGTTGGCAGATCACGGCGTTTTGGGCCGGCGGCGGCGATCACGACCTTGGAGCCCGCGTTGAAGCCGTCGCCAGAGTAGTCGAGGGTATCGATGGTTGTCCGGGTCTGAAAATGAAGGTCGTTTTGCCAGTCGACACGTTCGAGGACATGACGGAAGAAGTCGCTGATGTCGTGAATATCGAGCGCGAGGTTGTCTTCGATCGCGACGATGAAGAGATACTTGGCGAGCGACATCTGCCCCTGTCCGAGGATCGCGTTGGCCGCTGTGAGGATCTCCTGAGGCCGACGGACCTGCGCGTAGGGAACGTAACGTTCGCTGGCGATCGCAAGCAACAGCGGGTGAACTCCCGCGGCATCAACCGCGTGAACCGCCCGAACTCCAGGGATCACCGAGGGGATAAGCGGACCGGTCAGTTCGTGGATGAATTGTCCAAAGGAGGTGTCTTCTTGAGGAGGCCGGCCCACCGATGTGAAGGGCCAGATCGCGCCGGCACGGTGATAGACGCGGTCGACGCGAAGCACCGGAAAATCGTGTGTCAAACTGTAATAGCCAAGGTGGTCGCCAAACGGGCCTTCTGGTTTCAGGGCGGCGGGGTCGATGGTTCCGCTGATGACGAAATCGGCCTCGGCGGGCATGGCTAACCCGTCTTTCGGGGTGACCATCCTGAGCCTCCTGCCTCCGAGAACCCCAGCGAAGCTGAGTTCCGGCAACCCTTCCGGGAGCGGCATGACGGCGGCGACCGCTAATGCCGGGGGCCCTCCCACGATGACATTCACCCGCAGCGGCTCTCCGCGACGGATCGCCGCCGCATGGTGAACACCGATCCCACGATGAATCTGGTAGTGGAGCCCAACTTCCTGATCCGGCTCATAGACGTTCCCCGCGATCTGAACGCGATACATCCCGAGGTTCGATTTGGACAGACCGGGATTGTCGGGATCTTCCGAGTAAACTTCGGGAAGCGTCACAAACGGGCCACCATCCCCGGGCCAGCAAACGATCTGAGGGAGCCGGCTTAACTTCGTGGTATGAGCAAGGATCGGGCCGGAGCGCACTCGTTTTGGTAGGAGCCTCAACGCGGCACCCGGCAAATGTAGAGCGCGCCAGGGATTTTTGAACATTGCCGAAGGGCTTATCTTCGCATCGACAAGGGCTCGAACCGCCTCGAGAGTGTCGCGGAAGAGAAACTTGGTCCGCGTGATCGTCCCGAAGATGTTGCCAGCAACAGGAAACGAGGTCCCTTTCACACGTTTGAACAAAACCGCCGGCCCCTGGACCTCATACAAACGACGTTGCACGGCGGCGGCTTCGAGATAGGGATCGATCTCGCATTCAACGGTCACAAGTTCGTTGTGACGTTCAAGGTCGGCGAGGCAGTCGGCCAGCGTGAAATAGCCCATCGGTTCCATGGGTTGAGAGTTCGGGCGAGCGATAACGCTTAAGAAGAGCTTAGGAAGTCTGTCTGTGCCCGCCAAGAGGCCTCGGACCGGTCCTCGAGAGACGGTTTGACTCTTGCAGCCGAAGTGGACAGTTGCGCCGCTTGTGCCTACGATCTTTTTAATGCCGCGGTCACTTGCCCTCGCGACGTCAGAAGCGTTGCCTCAGTGTGAAGGGGTTCGCGATGCCACCCGAAATCGAAACGCTTGAACCTCACACGAAAGTGGACAAGTCGGACCAACGTGTCCGGGCCATGTTCGGGTCGATCTCGCGTCGTTATGACTTCCTGAATCACTTGCTGAGCTTGAATATCGACCGTTCCTGGCGACGATTCACCACAAAAACGGTCCCCCCCGAGCCCGGTGTCGCCGTGCTGGATTGTTGTACCGGGACGGCC
>JAYVYS010000353.1:0-7162 GCA_043784005.1 Isosphaeraceae bacterium | reverse complement strand
ATTCTTGGGAAAAGTTGCGATGCTCCATGTGGTACAGCGCGGCCAATTTGGAGGTGGCATAATCACTAAAGTATACAACGGCTCACCAGTGGTGCATGTGCTATCAACAAGACGGCATACATTGTACGTGGAAGGGTTGAAGCCGTTTTGGCGGCAAGCGTAAGTGCCTGCGGGTTGTACGAAACAGGCAGCCGACGTAAAACGATTTGCCAAGGCCGTCCCCGAGACGACCAAAGCCGTCCCAAAGATCACGCGGGTCCAACTGTGATGACTCACGATCAGGATCAATTGCCGCAGCGATTTTGTGAAACGCATGGGATCGATACTCCCTGGAGGCGAGATTCCCAGACCCTCAGAACACCGGGGTTACAGAACCCGGCACGACTCCGATCATCGGCGAGATCAGGATTGGCATAAAGCTCAAACCGTTGTTCAATCGCCCGATGCATGTGTTCCCAGCGCGGTCCACACCGGCGAGGAGATTCCGTCGTTGACGAATTCGACATGACCATCTCCGAAAAGGACATTGACACCCCCGGGATGAAACGACCGAGGTGGGTTGAGACCGCATTGCGGCCAGTCCGTCTTCATGCCCGTTCCGCACGAGGGCCGAATATCGTTTGGTGATCCATTATGACTATAATGAGTGTGCAGAAATCCAGAATAGAACCAGTAACGCCCGCTGAATGCATCCCAACCCGGAGAAGGCGTCGCGAGACAGACAGGGATGTACGCCACGTCTGGCAAAGCTGCCTTGTTACCTGTCGGGTACTGAATGTTTCGGGTAAGGTCGCGCGACTCGGGGATGAAATTCCCTCCGACTCGCTCGCTGACGAACGCCGTTCGCGACAATCCGTCGGTCACCGTCGCCTGACTGAGGAGGATTCCTACACCGAATGGGCCGTCTTGCTGATAACCCGAGGGCCACTTGCCAAAACGACCCCGGTTAAATCGGTAGTTTACGGAGTGGTTCGGCTCACCATCGCTTGGACAAAGAAAAATTGCGATTCGCGTCCCTCGCGCTGTCCGATTCTCCAAGCTTGGAGTCTCGGCTGACTCGGTCGAAAGAAAGCTGAAATTGATCGTGTCAAAGAGCGCCGACTGCTCCACATGCGGCAGGATTGAGATCAACGCTGAGAACTCACCTGCCTGGTAATAACTAATGACGGGTTGCCCGGCGGGAAATCGGTCGAACTGCGAGTTATAAGAGTGAAGTGCAATCCCGATTTGACGCAACTGGGCCGTGCATTGCAGCCTACGCGCGGCTTCGCGAGCGGCTTGCAGCGCAGGGAGGATTAGGCCGAGCAAGAGCCCAATGATCGAAATGACGACCAAAACTTCGATGAGTGAGAAGCCGTGACAAGACGGCCTTCGGTTCGTCGGTCCTGAGAAACTTCGATCTCGGCGCATGTAAGCACCTCGCCCTCGTGGATGATGATGTAAGGATCATCACCTGAAGCGAATGGATAGCCAATGAAAAGGAATGTACGACCGTGGAAATGAAGGCCACGTTGGGCCAATAGTTCAAAAATTAATGAGACAAGCAATCGCCTATGTCAAAACCGCATCAGTCAGCCATGGGAATGTCAATAGAGAAGGTTCGCGATTGAAAATCGGCGTCAAACAGTCTCTTTCGATCAGAAAAGGGCGGGCCATCAATTTGATGACCCGCCCTTCGTATGATCTCATTCCGAACGAAACGATTCCGCGTGGGTTCTCGTCTCAGTGATCGATGCCGAGTCGATAGCGCAACTCTTCAAACTGCTCGCGATAAATGTCGTCGGTCGAGTGCAGATGTTCGGCTTCAGAGATGAATTTCAGAGAGTCGTCGCGTTTCAGGCCATGGCTCAGGAGGACTTCCTCGAAGGGATCGAGGTCGTTGGCGTAGACGAACAACAATTTGTGCTCGTCGAATTGAACCTCCATCGGACCGTTCGGATTGAGCGCGGCCAAACCTGTACAGCCGTCATTCAAGAGCAAAGGTTCGAAGTCGTAGAGGGTGCTCTTGAGAATCACTGTGTCCATGTGTTCACGATAGAGGTCGGCGTGATTGCCGGGCTCGCTCTCGTGGCTGGATTCCATCACAACGTCAACATCTTCGCCGAGCGGATCGAGCAGATCCATGAGCACATCAAAGATCCGATCGGCCGACACCGACGCCGCGAGCACGGGCATACGGTTGCCAGACTCGGGGTCGCGGTAGATATCGCGTCGATAACCCTCTCGCGGAATCACCTCCAGACCGAAAGACGGGCGAACCGCGTCGGTCAAGGTGAAGTTGCCATAGCGTCCGACGCGAAGGTGGGCATCAAGCTGATCCTGGCTCAAATCATCGAAGCTGGTGCGAGGCATACGGCTCGTGTTGGTACGCAACACCCGCTCGAAAAAACGTTGGAGAAAACTCATGGAAAGGGACCTCTCCTACCGCAACGGACACGAGGAATGGTTCGTACAGGTCCTTGGCCACTGCGTCGGACGAACTCGGAGACGATTGCCCCGACTTTGCCTTCCCAGGCGTCCATCCGACACCGCGCCCAAGGGAGCCGAAACTCACCCCGGGGACGGTCGCCTTTCCCTTGGCACCGCTTCAGAACTTTCTTTCAATATATACCATGCGTAACAATGAAACCCTCTTCCGCCGAGAATCAAAGTGAAGCGCAACCAGTTGTCAGCCGAAGCGGGCGTGAAGCGATTGGATCAATCCCTGACCACACCGCAAACCGGAACGAAGCGTCGAACCTCCAAAAGACTGCGGTTGGGACGCAAATACAGTACCGAGTCTTTGGCCTGACCCGAAAACACCCGGACTGATCACGAAAAAACTTGACCTTCATTTCGTAAAACTATGGGGTCTTGTTCCGCGAAGTCAACCATACAATTCGGAACGTCACATTTTGTAAACTCCGCAACGAGTGAATACCCGGCTTCCCAGATTGTCGGGAGGAAAGTCGAAATGCGTGGTCGGGATCTCGCGGGCAGTTCCGTCGTCGACCGCGACCGTATTGGAGCCTGGCTGGAATGTTGTTACTTTTCGCTAGAGGGCCTTGATGCGTCGCCCTCAAGATCGTCGGGTGCTATACTGCCCCTTCTTGTGAATTCGTCCAGGAGTCGCGGGGTACGTCCGCGCCGGCCGTGAACGAGCCGAGCACATACATCAAAGGGGTTTTGGCCATGGCTGTCGAACGTGTGGATGCCTATCTGGACGCCCATCGTGACGAGTTCGAGGAACAACTCAAGGCGTTGATTCGCATCCCCAGCGTGAGCGCTCAGCCCGCCCATAATCCCGACACTCGCCGCGCGGCGGAGTTTATCAGAGACGACCTCACCGCGATGGGACTGAAAACAGAACTGATCGAGACCAAGGGGCACCCGATTGTTTACGCGGAGAGCCTTAACGCTCCAGGTAAGCCGACCTTGTTGATCTACGGCCATTACGATGTCCAGCCTCCCGAACCTCTGGAACCCTGGCTTTCCCCGCCGTTCGAGCCCACCATTCGCAACGGCAACCTCTACGCCCGTGGAGCCACCGACGACAAAGGCCAGATGTTCACGCACGTCAAGGCGGCCGAGGCCTGGCTCAAAGCGGGTGGCGGATTGCCGATCAATGTCAAGTTTCTCATCGAAGGAGAAGAGGAAGTCGGCGGTGCCAACCTCGAAGTCTACGTCGCGCAGAACCGTGAGAAACTGAAATGCGATTACGCGGTGATTTCCGACACCAGTCAGTTCGCGCCCGGTATCCCCGCCATCACTTACGGGCTCAAAGGACTCGCCTACTTTGAGCTAAGGATCCAGGGTGCCGACCGCGACCTTCACTCAGGAACTTATGGCGGGGCCGTTCAGAACCCGCTCAACGCGATCGCGGTGATCCTGGAAAGCATTAAAGGCCCGGACGGTCGCGTCCGGATCGAGGGCTTTTACGACGCGGTGCGTCCCCTCGAATCGTGGGAACGCGCCGAGTTCACGAAACTTCCCTTTTCGGAGGCGGAGTTTCAGGCGGAGTTAAAGGTCAATGCCGTCTTCGGTGAAGAGGGTTACACCACACTGGAACGAAAAGGCGCGCGGCCGACTTTCGACATCAATGGAATCTGGGGAGGCTACTCGGGCCCCGGCCCCAAGACAGTGCTTCCGTGCAAAGCCGGCGCGAAGTTCAGCTTCCGGCTGGTGCCCAACCAAGACCACAAGCAAGTCGGTGCCCAGCTTCGCCGTCACATCGAAAAGGTCTGCCCTCCCGGAGTGACTTGGGAGTTGGAAGAGATGCATGGGGCCCCGGCGGTCCTGGTCGAGGTCAAAGGGAGCCCGGCGGTCGAGGCGGCGGTCAAGGCGATCGAGGCCGGGTTCGGTCGTCCACCGGTCTTCATCCGCGAAGGCGGGTCGATCCCGGTCGTCGGTCTGATCAAGACTCAGCTCGGCGTGGATACCCTACTTTTAGGATGGGGCCAGAATGACGACAACCTCCACGGCCCGAACGAAAAATTCAACCTGGCCGATTTCCACCGGGGGATCAAGGCAAGCGCGCATTTGATGGCGGAGATGGCAACGTAGACCTGAGGAGAGTGGTGCAAAATGCCACAGTCGCTCGTCAACCTGAACTATCATCTGATTTTCAGCACGAAGGGCCGCGAGCCGTTTATTGATTACGAGCTTCAGCTTAGGTTGTTTGAGTATATCAGCGGTTTACTCCGCGCTAAAAGTTTTCGACTGTTGATCGCGGGCGGGATGCCGGATCATGTACATTGTTTAGTCTCGCTGCACCAAGGGATCGCGGTAGCCGATGCCGTTCGGATCGTGAAAGCATGCACTTCGAAGTGGATTCATGAGACCTTTCCACGGCACGCCGGGTTTGGCTGGCAGGGAGGGTACGGGGCATTCACGGTGAGTTCTTCGAACCTCTCAAAGGTGGAATCATACGTTCTCAAGCAGTCCGAACATCACCGCACAGTATCGTTTCAGGAGGAGTACCTCGCATTCCTGCAACGCCATAAGATCTCATACAACGAGCAGTAACTCTGGGATTGAACTTCCGGCCTCGTTGAATGAGCGCTCAGTACTGTTTTAAAATGACTCATTGAAGCCCCGAAGGGGCGACAGAGAGTAGCCCAGGGCGTTAGCCCTGGGACCAAGAGCCGAGAAGTTCACGCAGAGCCCCGAAGGGGCGACAGAGCACGCTCCTCTGCTGTCGCCCCTTCGGGGCTCGAACACGTGGGTCGGGGTCGTCATCCGACATCCCAGGGCTGAAGCCCTGGGCTATTGTCGGTCGCCCCTTCGGGGCTGAACGACCACACTGTCACTGATTCCCCAGGCTCCGGATAACAAAACTCCTATGCTCGACCTGAAATACGTTTTGGCCAATTTTGAGGCCGTGTTACAGAACTGCCGGAATCGCAATGTATCGAAAGAAATCCTTGAGGACTTGGCGAAGATTACGGCATTGGCCACATTACGCTTGATGAAGCTTCAGTCTCTCGAAAGAGACCGTTGTCGCCAAAACGAAATTGCGCTTGCCGTCCGGAACGAGACTGATCCGCAAACACGCTCGACGCACTTGGCGGAAGGTGCCGAACTAAGAAGAAACGTCTCACGGAATGACGCGCTTTTGAAAGAACAGGAAGCCATCCTTCGAGACCTGCTAAAACGTATTCCCAACCTCACTCACCCCGACGCCCCCATCGGTCAGACCGAGGACGCGAACAAGGAACTCCGCAAGGTCGGAACCCCGCGAACCTTTGACTTCACCCCCAAGGATCACGTCGAGATTGGGAAATCGCTCGACCTGATCGACTTCGAGGCGGGTGCCAAGGTCTCGGGGAACGGGTTTTACTTTCTCAAGAATGACGCTGTGCTTCTGGATATGGCGTTGCAGCACTTCGCCGTGACGACCCTGATCAAGCACGGGTTCACACCGATTGTCACTCCGGACCTTGCCCGCGTTTCCATCCTCGAAGGGATCGGGTTCAATCCGCGAGGCACCGAGACCCAGGTTTATTCGGTGGAGAACACCGACCTTTGCTTGATCGGCACCGCCGAGATCACGCTCGGTGGAATGCATGCCGATGAGGTCTTGAGCGAGGTGGACCTTCCCAAGAAATATGTGGGGATCTCGCATTGTTTCCGCACCGAAGCGGGCGCCGCGGGCAGGGCGAGCAAGGGCCTTTATCGCGTCCATCAGTTCACCAAGATCGAGATGTTCGCGTTCACCACGCCCGAGGCCTCGGACGCGACCCACCAGCAACTTCTCGCCATCGAAGAAGAGATCTTTACCGCGCTGGGGATTCCCTACCGCGTTCTCGATATCTGCTCGGGCGACCTTGGTGGACCCGCCTATCGCAAGTACGACCTCGAAGCCTGGATGCCCGGTCGCGGGACCGTGGGGGAATACGGCGAGGTCACGAGCACATCAGATTGCACCGACTATCAAGCGCGCCGGCTCAACATCCGCTATAAACCTGGGGCCGGTAAGGGAACCCGGTTTGTCCACACCCTGAACGGCACAGCGATCGCCTTGAGCCGAGGTCTGATCGCGGTCCTGGAAAATTATCAAAGAGCCGACGGACGGGTGGACGTACCCGAAGTGCTTCGCCCCTTCATGGGTAAAGACGTGATCGGCGGCTGATCAAAGGTGAGATCGAGAAAGGGTGGGCGCCTCATGCGAAATCCGCTCCTGGTGCCCGACCTCCGCGAGCTGATCCAGGCGGGCGAGGAAGAGGTCCTTCGCGATTTCTTCAGCGACCACCATCCGGCTCAAACCGCCGAGATCCTCGAAGATTTTGAAGCGCACGAGGGTGACAAGCTCCTCGGATTGCTTGCACCCCGATCGCGTGCCCAGGTTCTTAGTTACCTGGATAGCGAGCGACAGGTGCAGATCGTCGAGCATATGCTGCCCGCCGAAGCGGCAGCGCTCTTGCACTTGATGTCGCACGACGAGCGCGCCGACCTCGTCAAACGACTCGACGAGGAGCGAGTCGACCAGATTTTGCCTCACCTCGCCCAGGCCGAACGCGAGGACATCCGTCGACTCGCCAGCTACGAGCCTGGAACCGCCGGCGCGGTAATGACGACCGACTATGTGACCCTTCCTCCACACTCCACGGTCCGAGAGGCCCTGGAACGACTCCGCCATGAGGCCCCGGATCGTGAGACCATTTACTACAGTTATGTCGTCGAC
>JAYVYS010000352.1:0-4912 GCA_043784005.1 Isosphaeraceae bacterium | reverse complement strand
GCAGAGAATGCCGGCGATCCGCCGACCATCGATCGACGCGCCCTTGGAACGATCGCGTTCGCCAGTCGAAACGCGCTCAGAGAACTGGAGTCCATCCTGCATCCCGCGATGGAACGCACGTTTGAAAAGGCGATCGCCCGAACGCAACGTCGAGGCGGTGTGAAAGCAATCGTCCTTGATGCGGCCATCCTCTTCGAAGCGGGCTGGAACCGATATTGTGACCGAATCGTGTTCGTTGACAGCCCGAGGGAGCTGCGCCTTGCGCGTCTACTGCAAACGCGGGGCTGGGATGACGCGACTCTCGCCAAGCGCGAGGCCACGCTGAGTTCACTCGATGCGAAACGATCGGTGGCGGATGTCGTAATCCCGAATCATGGCGACGCCGCCGCCCTTCGCTCGGCGATCGGTGGCCGCTGGAACGATCTGCTTCGTACTCCTGTTCGTGGAAAAATCACTCGGCCGACAAAGGCCGAGGCGACTTCGGGCGTCGAGATCTCGTCGAATGTTGCGGTTTCGGAGACTGACGAGACTCCGAACGATGAAGAGTAGACGTCTGAGCCAGTGTTATTCGTTCGTTTTCTTCTTTGATCCCTTTCTTCAGTGACGTTTCATGACCGCCCAAGACTGACCTGCCGATTCATCACTTCCGCGACCGGACGGCCCGACGTCAACGGGTTCGACGAACCGGGTTCGATCGCGGAATCCAACGCGGAAGGCACCGTTCTCGGCCCGTTCATGGCCGGACGGGACACCACGTCTTCGGTGCTAGACAGAACGAGGAGCTTCGACCGCCATGCCGAATGAGACACGACCCCGCCGGGAGCCGTCCGGGAGTTCCCGCCTTCGGAAGAACGTAACCCCTCCTCCGACGTCGAAAACCGATGATGGTCTCCAGAATCATCATCCCTCGGATGCGAACGACGGTCCGGCGGCCCTCCCCACGCCGCCTCCCTCAGGCGATTATCGAGACCGCGATCGCATCGACCGCGACCCCTATCGCGAAGAACGTCCGGCAGACCGTGAGCCGATCCGATTCCGCGATCGTGATCGCGAACCGGTTCGAGACCGAGAATCCGGCGTTCCTGTTCGAGAGCGATTGTTGAGCCGTTCGCGAGACACCGACCCGGTCCCGCCGCCCCCCACCCGAGATCGGGACGCGGGACCGTCGCCTCGTGATCGCGACGCCGGCCCTCCTCCTCGAGACCGGATGCGAGAGCCGGACGGAGCTCCGATGAATCGTGACCGAGATCGTGATCGTAACGATCGGATGCGCGATGGCGATGGCCCTCCGATGATGCGAGACCGAGAGAATGACCGCCCTCAGGTGCGCGACCGGGACCGCGATCCCGCGCCGCCTCCTCGCGAGCGATTTCGCGAAGAGCCTGCGGCGAAGGTGGACCGTGAGCCTCCGACTCTTCCCCCGGTCGTCACGGGAGCTCCTGGCGAAGGGCTTCCCCCCGACGAAGAAGATCAGTATGGGGATGTCGCGCTTCATGACCGCTACGAGGACATCAAGCGCGGCGAGATCCATCTGACCGAGCTGCAGAAGATGACAATGCCGCAGCTCATCCGCACCGCCAAGCTGGAAGGTGTGGTCGAGTACACGGGACTCAAAAAACAAGATCTGATCTTTAAGATCCTCAAGGAACGGGTCAAGCAAAATGGCCTGATGTTCGGTGAGGGGACGCTCGAAGTCCTTCCCGACGGCTTTGGCTTTTTGCGAAGCCCCGACTACAATTATCTTCCTTGCCCCGACGACATTTACGTTTCCCCCAGTCAAATCAGACGCTTTGGGCTCAAGACCGGGGCCATCGTCGCGGGCCAAATTCGACCTCCCAAGGAAAACGAACGCTATTTCGCGTTGCTGCGTGTTGAAGCAATCAATTACGAGGACCCCGACCGCCTCAGCGAGAAAGTTGGGTTCGACGACCTCACGCCGCTCCATCCGCATGGGCGCATCAAGCTCGAAACGAACGCGGATGAGTTCAACATGCGGGTCGTCGACATGGTGACACCCATCGGCAAAGGCCAGCGCGGGCTGATCGTCGCTCCTCCGCGAACAGGAAAGACGATCCTGCTCCAAAAGATCGCGAACAGCGTGATCGCGAACCATCCCGAAGCCTACGTGATGGTTCTCTTGATCGATGAGCGTCCCGAAGAAGTGACCGACATGGAACGGTCCGTCAAAGGGCCATCCGCCGAGGTCATCAGCTCCACCTTCGACGAGCCCGCCTCACGTCACATTCAGGTGGCGGAGATGGTGATCGAGAAGGCGAAGCGAATGGTGGAATACGGTCGAGACGTGGTGATCTTGCTCGACTCGATCACCCGCCTCGCCCGCGCCTACAACACCGAAGCACCCCACTCGGGTAAGATCCTCACTGGTGGTATCGATGCCTCGGCGTTGCAAAAGCCCAAGCGATTTTTCGGAGCCGCTCGTAAGATCGAGGAAGCGGGCAGCCTGACGATCCTCGCCACCGCCTTGGTCGACACGGGAAGCAGGATGGATGACGTCATCTTTGAGGAGTTCAAAGGGACGGGTAACATGGAGCTTCACCTCGACCGCAGACTCGTCGATAAGCGCGTCTGGCCCGCCATCGATGTGAACCGCTCGGGAACCCGTCGCGAAGAGCTGCTGATGGATCCCGACGAACTCCGCCGCGTCTGGATTCTGCGCCGAGTTCTCAACGATATGAACCCCGTCGAAGCCATGGAGCTTCTGACCGGGCGCATGCGAAAGACAAAATCCAACGCCGAATTCCTGATGAGTATGAACCTCTCTTGAAGCCGTTGATGTGCTTCGTCAACCTCCGGGATCAACGACGCGATGCCGACTTTCGAAGGCGATTTTTCGACTCCCGATGGCCGCTTCGCGATCGTGGTCGCCCGGTTTAACAGCTTGGTGACCTCGGCGCTCCTCTCGGGTTGCCGAGACACCTTCTCGCGTCACGGCGTCAGCGAAGATCGCATTGATGTAATTTGGGTTCCCGGTTCCTTTGAACTCCCGTTTGTGGCGCGACGCCTTGCCAAATCGTCGCGATACTCCGCCGTCATTTGCCTGGGTTGCGTGATCCGGGGTGAAACCGATCACTACGACCATGTCGCCGGCCAAACTGCCGCCGGGATTCTTCAAGCGGGAACCCAGACGGGTGTGCCGGTGATCTTCGGCGTTCTCACCACCGACACCGTCGATCAAGCCTTGAACCGCGCGGGGCTTAAGAGCGGTAACAAAGGGGTTGACGCGGCGCTCTCAGCGGTGGAGATGGTCAACCTACTTGCGAAGCTTCCCGGCTCGGAAAAACCCTGATCAGGCGCTCTTCGAAGGATCGACCTCCCGATGTCCACCGCTCTGCTTCCTCAGGCCTTCTGGTTTCGTCTCGCGATCCCTTGTCAACGCATCGACGAACTACCGCGCCTCGAAGCGAAACGCCTGCTTGACTTACCGGAAAGCTTCAAGATACCGCAATCCTCGATCCTCGACGGACGGGAAGCCTGGGCGGAGGTCCGTGCCGCCTGGAACCGCAAAGGGTTGGCGGTTTCCATCCAGGCGGAGGGTGATTTGATGGGGCTCAGAAACGATGACCGGCCTGAAGGAGCTTACGGAGCCACGATTCTGGTCGATACCCGCGATACCCGTGACGTCAGCCGCGCCACCCGGTTCTGTCATCGTTTTGACGCGAAGCTGGTTTGGTCCGCCAAGACGTCTGATCTTGGCGTCATTGTCGAACAACAACCGATTGCCCGCGCGGTGACCGACCCTCCGATGGCGGGACTGAAGACTATCACTTCGCGAGCCGAGCGTACCAAGACGTATTGGCGCTTGGAGATGTTTTTTGATGCAGCCGCTCTAAACGGATTCGATCCGGAGACGAATCGTCGGCTTGGCTTTTGCTATCGCATCTTCGATCCAGATCGACTCGACGAGATCCTGGGTGTCGGCCGGGAGTTTCCCGTGAGTGAGAACCCTAGCCTTTGGTCGACACTGGAGTTGCGAGAACCGGAGCGGTCGTAGCAGAGAAAATCGTCCATCGCTAAGGCCGTTTCCGTCTCATTACCCAAACGGAAAAGACAGGATTCGAGCGACGAGTTTCGAGATGAAAAATCAGAAATCCAAAACGGATATCGCGATTTGTGATTCTCGGATCTCGAATTTCGCCTTTCAATGATGCCTAGCGATCGCCTGTTCGAGAATGAACCAACCCAACGTCCATCGCGGTCGGCCTTGGAGTTGAAGCCCTCGGGGTGGTAGGCTAAACGAACTTCCCCAAGACAAGCATTAATCGCCTTCAGCTCTCTCCGACTACGGGAGGACTCAAGGCCGAGCGAGACGAACGACGATGGCCGAAATTAACCCGCTTAAGAACGCGAAGCTTGACGATGCGATTGATGCCGCCATGGAGGCCGCCACTCGCAAGGGTCCGGATCAGACCGGAGAGGTCGCTCTCAAGCGTCTATGGGACGACGAACTTGAGGCCGAGCTTGAGGCCGCGCTGTCGGGTTTCGACGCGGAATCGATGAACGTACACTCACCGCGCACCCGTGCGGGCGATCGCAAGCACGCCCCGCAAGACGCTCGCGGCCAGGAAGCCCATCCCGGCGCTCGCAAAGGGAAAGTCGTCGCGATTCGCGGCAAGGTGGTTTTCGTCGACCTCGCGGCAAAGAGTGAAGGCATCGTTCCCGTCGACCAATTCAAGGAAGCGCTCCCGAACATCGGTGACATGATCGATGTCGTCGTTGACCACTTCGACGCCTCCGAGGGCTTGCTCATCCTGTCCCTCAAAGGGGCGGCCGTCGAGGCGAATTGGGAAAATGTCCACAAGGGCATGATCGTGGAGGCGAAGGTCACCAAGACGAACAAGGGGGGTCTCGACGTCGAAGTTAACGGCATCCGAGGGTTCCTGCCGATCGGCCA
>JAYVYS010000351.1:0-4484 GCA_043784005.1 Isosphaeraceae bacterium | reverse complement strand
TCACGGACTTCGGTGACTATCCGACGCAAAGCGACACCTTCGGCATTTCGCGGCCTGTCCGCTTTCGCTCCAATCCGGAACGGCTGAACCTTTCGTATGAAAACACTCTACCCCAGCCAGCCGGATCGGAAACGGGAAGTGATTTCCGGCTTATTTCTAAGGAATTCCTACCGACCCTCACCCTCTTTCAGCGGGAACCTCTCCACCTGGGGCGACTCCTGGTCGATTCGGTCCATCGAAAACCGCTCCAGCCCCGACCTCCGACGTCAGAACGTCTGGAGCAAACCCGCGACGCATTGTGTTTTCGGTCACACAACGGCTCAGCAGAAACTCGTGGAGGTAATCCGAGCCGCCCGCCTTGGTGCCGATGCCGGAGAGCTTGAAGCCCCCGAACGGTTGTCGATCAACGAGCGCGCCGGTACTTGTTCTGTTGATATAGAGGTTTCCCACTCGGAACTCGCGTTTGACGCGTGCGATATTCGCCGGACTTCGGGAATAAAGGCCGCCTGTCAAAGCGTAATCGGTGCCATTGGCGATCGTCAGGGCATCCGATAAGTCCTTCGCGTGAATCACGGCAAGGATGGGTCCGAAGACCTCTTCCTGCGCGATTCTGGCGGTTGGGGCCACATCCGCCACGATCAAGGGAGCGACGTACGCGCCACGATCGATCAATGTGCCGACGTCTCCGTGGGCGACAACCCGGCCTTCCGCCCTCGCGATCCGGCCGTATTCCCAGATTCGATCGCGCGCTTTCAGGTCGATCACCGGGCCGATCGCCGTATTGGGGTCGTCGGCGGGTCCGATCGGGAGCGCATTCATCGCCTCGGCGAGCCGGGATACGAATGCGTCATAGACGCCAGTCAGCACGATGGCCCGCGAACACGCGGAGCACTTCTGGCCGGAGTAACCAAAGGCGCTTTGGAGTACTCCGATAACGGCCTCGTCGAGGTCGGCATCGTCGTCCACGATAATCGCGTTTTTTCCTCCCATCTCGGCGATCACGCGCTTGACGTGATCTTGTCCGGGACGCGTATCCGCGGCGCGGCGATTGATTTCGAGGCCTACCTCGCGCGAACCGGTGAAGGCAATCAGGTCAACCTGAGGATGATCCACGAGGGCCCGGCCGACGTCGCCGTAGCCCGTCAAAAGCGTGAGCACACCTTCGGGGAGCCCGGCTTCCGCCAGAATTTTGGTGAGATGGTAACTCATGAGCGGTGAGCGCTCGCTCGGCTTGAGCACCACCGTATTTCCCGCGACGAGCGCCGCGACGGTCATCCCGCAAGGGATCGCGAGCGGGAAATTCCAAGGGGGAATCACGACCGCCACGCCACGCGCCAGAGGCTCGCTGGCGTTGGTTTCACCGGACACATCGCGTCTTCGAGGTTCGGCGAGGCGGATCATCGCCCTCGCGTAGAACTCGCAGAAATCAATGGCCTCCGCAACGTCGGCATCGGCCTCGCGCCAGAGTTTCCCGCACTCGTAGACTTCCCAGGCGGACAGCTCAAAGCGCCGATTTCGCATGATCGCGGCTGCGCGAACAAGCACGCCCGCGCGCTCAGTGGCGGGCGTCTGGGACCACATCCCGAACGCGCTGCGCGCTGTGGCCACGGCGGCTTCCGCGTTTGAGGAATCACATTTCGGAAACCTGGCGATCACGGTCGAGGTGTCGCCGGGATTGAGTGATAGTAACTCTTCCTGTCCGACGCGAGATGTACCATTGATCTCGCCGAGATAGACCCGGCCGAAACGTGTCCTCACGTCGCGGAGCGCCTCTTTCATGGCCACACGCGACGGCTCTCGGCTGAAATCCGTCAACGGCTCGTTCCGGAAGGGTGGAAGCTCATCTAAAGAAGAGGTAACGGGACGATTCTTCGCGGACTTCTTCCACATTTCGCCGACCTCTCGGGGGTCAATGAGCAGGTCGTCGACCCGCGCCTTTTCGGTGAACCCGGCTTTCAGGAAGGACTCGTTCGACGTGTTTTCGAGCAGCCTTCGGACGAGGTACGCCATGCCCGGAAGCATCGCGCCATACGGAGTGTAAACCCGGACCCGGTTGCCTCGCGCGGCGACTGCCTTCTGGATCGGCCCTCCCATTCCGTGTAGCACCTGAATTTCGTACGCGGCAGGCGGAATATTCCGGCTTTCGGCTGTGGCCATCGCGTGAGAGAGGCTGCGAATATTGTGACTCGCGAACGCGGGACGGAGCCACGGGTGGTTCTCGAACAGGAATGTTGTGCAACGCTCGAAGCTCGCGTCCGACGCCCATTTTTGCTGAAAAACCGGCACAGTCCAGCCATGTTGACGCGCCAGCAAGACTTCGTAATCCCAGTAGGCCCCTTTCACGAGCCGGATCGTGATCGGCGTGCCGCGATCCCTGGTCCATTTGGCGAGAGAGTGCAAGTCGGACTCGGCACAAGGCAAATACGCCTGGACGACAATCCCGACGTCAGGCCAGTCTCGGAACTCAGGCTCCATCAAGACCTGCTTGAAAATCGCGAAGGTCAGATCCTTGTATGCGCGTTGCTCCATGTCGATATGGACGTAGGCGAGAACACTCTGTGCGAGGCGAAGGATTGGACGAAGGCGAGCCGCAACCTGATCGGTGGTGGATTCGGGATGGATCGGGTCGAACCGCGGGGAGAGGCTGGAAAGCTTTAGCGACAGGTTCACACGAGGGAGCGGGCCGTGGTCGTCGCGGTCGATCCGAGTGATCTCAGGCTCGGCGTTGAGCCGCTGCGCCAGGCCCCGGACGAGGTTGAGACAGGTCGTTTGATAAACGTCGGCTTCGTGTGAACTGATCACGGCTTCGCCAAGGAGATCGGCGGTGAAAGCGACGCCTTCCGTTCGTAACTTGAGGACGGTGGCAAAGGCCTGGTCCGGAGTCTCGCCAGCGATGAAGCGTTTGGCCATGTGCCCGGCGGCGAACCTGGCGACTGCTGCGAGAACCCCCACGCCGGGGGAACTCGGTGGAGTCGCCACGATTGCCAGCCTCAACCACCAAGCGACGTGTCCCTGCGCCTCGTCAAGATATTCATGCAGATGCCTGCGCACGTCCTCGGAAGATCGAAGGGCGGGCATCACGTCGATGAAACGGAAGAGCTGGACCCGGACGATCGGGTCGTTGAGCGTCAGTTTCATCAGCCGGTCGTCCCACCAGGCGCGCTCCAGAATTCCGGGGCCTTGGCCGATTCGGTCGAACAGTTCGTGCCCGATCGCCCGGGTTCGCCGTTCGAGTCTGTCTAGGGTGATTGGTCGTTGGGTCAACGTTGCAGACATCCCCGGCATGTCTCCGCGAGGCACCGCGTCGTAATTCCGCCCCTTCCGTTGTACACGATCCGTCGCGAACAATTCGGATCGCAGCGCCGAAAATGGGGCGATTCGCGTGGAAAAGGTAGAACGGGAGTCGCGAATCAAATTTCCGATCGCCTTTTTGCTTGACGAGCACCCTGTCCGGCTTGTAATTTTGATTATCACAATTTGGTGCGCATCTTATCCAGAGTGGCTGAGGGACGGGCCCGACGACGCCACAGCAACCGGTCCGCACTTTTGCGGATGCTGGTGCTAACTCCTGCCCCGCATGGTGGTAATGACCTCGATAGGCCGAGGTCGCCCGCTGTGCGAATGGGACCGATAAGATGGCCTCCGGAGCATTGCGCAGAGCGATGCCCGCAGGTCCTTTCTTATTTGCACCATTCCCCCGCCGCTCTGGTTCTGAAGCGTACAGGGTTCCCGTGGTTCACGGGCATTCATCCTCCGACGGTTCACGGGGCACAATCATCAGGCCCGGTTCCATCGGCGATTCAGACGGATTCAGAGGGAGGAACACTGGTGTCTGGAGAACTCGTCCTCGGCCTGAAGTGTCGAATCTGTTCCAAGGTTTACCCCAAGACCGCGCTGAACTTTTGCACCGACGACTTCGGTCCGCTGGAAGTGACGTATGACTACAAGGCCGTCGCGAGCACGTTCACCCGGCGAGCGATCGAGTCTCGGCCTCGCACGATGTGGCGCTATCGCGAGCTTTTGCCGATCGATGGCGAGCCGACGGTGGGTCTCCATGTCGGCTGCACGCCGTTGATCCGGGCGGATCGCCTTGCCAAGGTTCTCGGTGTCGCTGAACTTTATATCAAGAACGACGCGGTAAATCATCCGACGCTCTCTTTCAAAGATCGCGTCGTGGCCGTCGCTCTCTCAAAAGCGGTCGAGCTTGGCTTTCGGACCGTGGGTTGCGCGTCAACGGGAAACCTTGCGGGAAGTGTTGCCGCCAATGCCGCCGCGGCAGGCCTGGAAGCGTATGTCTTGATCCCTGACAACCTCGAACAGGGCAAGGTTCTGGGTGCGACGATTTATGGCGCGAAGGTGATCGCTGTCGAGGGAAACTACGACCAGGTCAACCGGCTCTGCTCGCAGATCGCGTTCAAATACGGTTGGGGTTTCGTGAACGTCAACCTTCGGCCGTTCTATGCGGAAGGCTCGAAGTCGATGGG
>JAYVYS010000350.1:0-11707 GCA_043784005.1 Isosphaeraceae bacterium | reverse complement strand
CAGCCCGCGCCAGCCTCGCTCGGCGACGGCGGCAGACTGCGGCAGTAAGGACGTCTGATAGTTGACGTCCAGCCATCTAAAAAAAAGAAGCCGCCTCTTCGATTCGCAGAGCGCAAATCCGTATCGGAAGCGATACTTAACGACGGGCGGCGGCTGCCTTCTCTCTCAGGTTGCAGTTCAGCCCCGCCATGAAATTTGAATAAATACGGACGCGACAGATGGGTGCATTCTTGAAAGGCGTTGTCTATCTCGTGGGAGCAGGCCCCGGCGATCCGGGGCTTTTGACGCGCCGTGGTGCCGAAGTGCTCGGTAAGGCCGACGTTGTCGTTTACGACCATCTGGCGAGCCCGAGACTCCTCGACCTGGCACCTTCGTCGTCTTTGAAGATCTGCGCTGGGAAGTCGATCGGCCATTGCACGCTGTCTCAACCCGAGATCAACCGCGTCCTCGTCGAGCATGCCCGCGCGGGTAAGACCGTGGTGCGGCTCAAGGGGGGTGACCCGTTCGTCTTCGGGCGCGGGGGTGAAGAGGCGGAATTTCTCCGGCGAGAGGGAATCACGTTTCAGGTCGTTCCCGGAGTTACCGCAGGGGTGGGGGTGACCGCCTATGCGGGCATCCCGGTCACCCATCGCGAGGCCGCCTCGGCGGTTGCCTTTGTCACGGGTCATCATGACCCCGAGTCGCCGGAAGGCCGAGAGCGGCTGGACTGGCAGGCGCTTGCGAATTTTCCTGGAACGCTCGTCATCTACATGGGTGTGACCCGACTGGGGAGCCTCTGCCGGACTCTGATCCGATTCGGCAAACCCGGTTCCACGCCTGCCGCGATCGTGCAGGAAGGGACTCTTCCACGCCAGCGAACCATCTCCGCGACCTTGTCCGATCTCCCTGATCTCGTGGCGGAGGCAGGAGTCGGTCCTCCCGCGCTGCTCATCGTCGGAGACGTCGTGGCGCGTCGCCCGAGGTTGAGTTGGTTCGAACAGGCACCACTCTTTGGACAGCGAATCGTGGTCACTCGTCCGAGCGAGGAGTCGGAACGATCCGCCGCCGACCTCGAAGGCCTTGGTGCCGAGGTTTTGCTCGCCCCGATGGTCACGATCGGCCCGCCCGCTGACTTCCAGCCACTCGATAGTGCGATCGATCGGCTCGACCAGTTTGATTGGCTCGTCTTCACGTCGAGCAACGGGGTCCGAGCGTTCCTCGACCGACTCGATGTCCGGGGACACGATCTGCGAGCGATCGGACATCTGAAGCTGGCGGTGATCGGCCCGACGACCGCCGAGGCGCTCGCCTTCTACCGGCTTAAGGCGGACCTTGTTCCGGAAGCATATCGTTCGGAAGCCCTCGCCGAGGCCCTTACCGAACGCGCGAGAGGCCAACGATTGCTGCTCGCGCGAGCGGATCGGGGACGCGCGATCCTCAAGGAAGCACTCGAAGAGGTGGCCGAAGTCGAGCAAGTCGCGGTTTACTCGAATCGCGACGCCACCATGATTGCTCCGGAAATCGTCGCGCGCATGATCGATGGAACCGTGGACTGGATCACCCTGACCAGTCCCGCGATCACCGAAAGGCTTCACGCATTGATGCCCAAGTCAGCGCGACAGCTCGTCGGAACAACCATGAATCTTGTCAGCCTGAGCCCGGTCACGACCGCCGCCGCCGAAAAAGTCGGCTGGAAAGTCACGCTCGAAGCGCATGAGGCAACCTGGCAAGGTTTGGTCCACGCCCTCACGGAGCATATCCTCAAAAAGCCACACGCAAGCTAGGAGTCGTGATGCGGGGGAACCCGCGCCTAACGCAGTTCGCGTGAGGTTTCGTACCCCTGCCAGATCACGAATGCGCTGCCGAGTATGAACAAAATGTCGAGGGCGACGTTCCGGCCGAGAACCTTCAAAGTCAGGTCAAGCAGGAAGATCAGGCAGACGAGCCCGGCGACACTCATCGACGCGTACGTAAGGACCTTCTCGGTCTCCATGCTCCAGACGCTCCGGTCGTTCGGTCGGGATAAATCGGGTCGCTCAGCCAATGTACCACAGGCAAGGGCCTGCGGCACCTCCGAACACCCGAGAACTTCATTTTGGGAATCTAGCAACGACCGCGGAGACAGGGCAAGCCCGAGAGCTTGCCTTATCCAATCGATACAATCTCTTAAATCCGACGAGTCAAGTCAACCCAATCAGGACGAATGCACCGGAATTGTACGTGACCGGGATGATTCGCGCTTGGGAAGGCGAATTTTCAACACACCGAGACGAGCCTCGGCCTGGGTTGCTTCGAAATCCACTTCGCCGGGTAGGACCACCTGGCGGAAGAACGGCCCGAACCGCCTTTCGAGAACCGCGCTGGTCGGGCCATGGCTTTCTTCGGTCGGCTTGATACCGCGGATATTCAGGCTATTCCCAGTGAGCGAAAGGTCGATGGACCCCGGATCAACGCCGGGGACTTCCACGGTCAGCACGTAGGCGTCCGAGGTCTCGACGAGGTCAATGGCGGGAACCCACGTCGAGGTTTCTCGATTTGGGGGTGGCCCCTGACTCGTCGGAAAGCGGGCAGGGTTCCAGTATTCGTCAAAGATCTTATTTAACTCAGACTGGATGACCGAGAGAGGTGCGGAAAACTCACGCCCCCAGTGACTGAATCGGGCCATGATCATCTCCCTTCGTTGCATGGTCGTCCGGCATTCCGATCAGGACTTGATCTCAATTCGACGCGTCTTCGCGCGTTCGGCCTTGGGAAGGGTCAGGCGAAGAACTCCATTTCTTAACTCCGCCGTGATCTTGCCTCGCTCCACTTCATCGCTCAGGATGAATGAGCGGTAGTAGTCGACGAGTCGATATTCTTCGTGGAGCACGCGCGCCCCCTCCGGGACCGGGATCGAGACCTTGGCGTGAAGGCTCAACACGTTATGTTCAAGCTGAATACTGACATTATCCTCGGTCGCGCCAGGGAGGTCGGCCTCAAGGGTCAGGCCTTCGGGACCCTCATGAATGTCAATCAACGGCGTCTGGTAAACCTTTTTCTCAGCAAAGGTATCGTCGTTCAACGTGCCGGGCGGCTCGTTCTCGACGCGCGGTCGTCCCACGCCGACGGGGATCGTTCGATTGTCCTGACTCATGTTCAAATCTCCCAGAGGAATTCGCTCTCGTTTCCACTCGAAAACGGGTCTTAACCCAGAGCCGCGACGGCGATCTGCCGGGGTCTGGCATTCTCGGCCTTGGGCAAGGAGACGATGAGCACACCGTTTGCGTAGGATGCGATGACTTGGGTTCCGTCGAGCCTATCCGGGAGCGTCAGGGTCCGCGTCCAACGCCCGAACGTACGTTCCTGGCGGCGATAGCTTTCGTCCGAAACTCCGTCCAATCGCTTTCGCTCACCTCGAAGTGTCAGGGTCTCCCCGGTGATCGAGAGATCGATTTCTTCAGGATTCACTCCGGGAATCGGGACCGTGAGCACGTACCGATCGCCAGCGTCATAGACGTTCATCACCGGAAATGGTTGAGCCACCCGCCACGAGGGAAGCGGCTCGATGCTCTCAAAAAGACGACCCATTTCACGCTGAATCTCGCGGAACGGGTCCCAACGCTGCCAATTCACGCGATTCATGCCAAGGAACTCCCCCGAATCGAAAAGTCCGCAACCGCAAGCATTTAAGAGATGCAGGGGCTGTGCCAAGTTGGCAGGCGCCTAAGATTTGACTTGATTCGTTCGCCAAAAAGCGTGGTTTGATCTCTATTAATCGCGATTCGCGATCAAAAGACTTCGAAGAGAAAAACACGGTCGATCGGCACTCCTGCCGTTTTGGCACCGACATTTTTCGGCAGCCGAGTCCTGTGCCAAAACAGCAGTCTCTTGGGGCGCAAAATGACGAGTGTCGGAAACGGGATCATGCGCCGCGACGTTACCACGTCAGAAGAAGGTTCTGGAACAAACCCGGCAGGTCTGGTGCTTGCTCAACGGAGAGCCAAGGTGTGAGAACTGACGAATCCTGACCGGAAAGATTGAGGAATTCGACAGGGACGTCATCAATCCGGAGGGAGAACACGCCGTTCTCGCTACCGAGCTTTACTTTATGCCAGGTATCTGGATCGGGGAATTTCTCGGAAATGGCGATTCGGAGCGGGGAGACGAGCGGAAGTCCGGAGATCCGCATCTTTGCGAGAGTCGCCAGATTACCCCACACTTCGAGAGTGAGATCAAAGCGATTCGGCAACCGCAACGGAAGTTCAAACAGCGGCACGCGACCATGAATGTTTGCAAATGCTGCCGGAAGTTCGAGCTTTCCCATCGCGAACTGATGCAACTTCGCCAGTGGAACGGGGGCGTAGCGAGGAGGGCGGAAAGCCAATGTCGACGTACCAAGAGTCAGAAGCACCAACAGCCAGGGAACTCCGCGAGACCACCAACCTGGAGGCGTTACCTCCACCGGGAATGGGCACCAAAGCAGCATCAGGACCCGATGGAAGAGTGGCGAGGCCATCGATTCTTCTCGAACCGACCTGATCGGGATCGAGGAAAGATTCGCATCATGCGATGTCGCGAGTTCCAGCAGTGAAGACGCATAGTCCCGCATTGGACCGAACGAATTGGCCGCCCTTCGGTCCGCCAAAAACTCCTGATCGAGTCGAACCTGCGAGCTGATCCACCAAAGCGGCGGCACAAAAAACCAGAAAGCGCTCACAAGGTTGCCGAGCAATCCAAACCAGGAGTCGGCGGATTCGGCGTGTGCGAGTTCATGCAAGAGACTCAGTTTTAACCGCGACAGCCCTTCCGCCCGCGGATCATCGAGTTCCGGTGGAATCAAGATCATCGGCCAAATCGTACCCACAAGCATGGGATGTCGGGCACGTCGAGAAACCCGAAGCCGAGGCCGCCGGAAACAAGGAATGAAATGCAGGGATTCCAGAAGACCAAGTGCCTCCGTCGACGGTCTTTCCGAAACCCGACGCAACATGAAAACCGCGAAAAAGCCCAGAATCAGCCAGGCCAATCCGATGGCGAGGCCGCTGAAGTAGAAAAGCGTGACCAATCGCAATGGCCACGGGCCGAACCGGGCGAAAACGCTGGCAACCCCTTGCACGGAATCCGTCCGAGTCGACAGTGCGCGAAGATGAAAAACCCCGAAGCCTTGCAGTAGCTCGACGACGTCGAATCGAGGCACCAGCTCAAGACCGATGAGCGGGATCAACGCGAGCGAGCCGAGCATCGCGGCACGGGCAAGCCATACTCGGCGCGCCGGTTGTCTGGAAACAAGCATTGCCAGCGTGACGATCGCGAGCAAGACCGTCGAGGCCAGGCCAGCGTCGAGAACGAACACACCAAGAAGTTCAATCCGTTCCCACATGAAGGAGAGGTTCCGAACAGAAAATGAGCCCAGGATCGGCATGGAACGATCGATCAATCCTTGACGATCCTAACTCAACGTCGAACCATCGAAAAGTCGGCTGTCACGGATATACATGATACCGGAAAAGATTTCGGGGCGGCCCATGCTCCTGAGGAGGAAAACAGGGGTCGCCCCGGGAGAGTGAAACGTCCGCTGTAGGACGCTGATTCAAGGTTCGTCGCGATTGCTCTCGACAGAAGTGCGAGTGGCCGACTCTCGCTCCGCCTGATCGATCATGGCTCGAAGGCGATCGAACTCGGCGGCCGTGGGTGGTTTCGTGTCCAGCAGCGCGACCATCATGCGGTCGAGAGCGCCATCGAAGACCCGGTCGACAAACCGCTTGGTCAATTCACCGATTGTACGGTCGGACGACTTCTTCGGGATGTAGATAAAGGTTCGACCCTCCACGACGTGGCGGACGAGCCCCTTTTTATCCTCCATGATGTTCAAAAGCGTCTGGACCGTGCTGTATGCGACAGGTCCCGCCGACTTGTTGAGGTCATCCTGGACCTCACGCACACTTGCTTTCTCGCGAACCCAGAGAATCTTGAGGATCTCGAGCTCGCGATCGGTCACCATCTGACCTTTCCGCATGACTCACGCCCTCCAGAAAACGAATATGGAGAATAATCATCGTCGTAACGTACCGCCGGACAAAGCCATCGGCAACCCCTAAGCTTCTCGGAATCAATCAAGAAATCGGCGCAAACGGTCTCCGGCCATCACGTCGCGAGTCGTCCGAATCTTCTCGGGCTCGCCATTTCAAACCCGACCGACACGAAGGACCCGTCAACACGTGCGACCTCTTGGCGGCCAATGCCAAAGTTCAATCCCGAGTCAGTGCGTGACCGGAGTCGTAAGTCGCTTTAATAGGAGATCAGGAAACCGCGAGTACCAACGTGCGTTGAGCGGGGAGGGATGCGGAAGCGGCATCACGATGAGTGTTTTTTTGACGATCGCCCCCTCGCTTTCTGCGCTGAGACAGCAAGAGATCGAGGCCTCGTACCGGTCTTCTTGGTTCCAAAAGGCTTCAGGATCTTTCATGTAGGGGGCGAACCATTGGAAGGCCTCGTTCCCGAGCGTGATCACTTTCGTTCCGCCCCGCCAATGGATCGCGAGCAATTCCGCGAGATAGGGCCGAAACCTCTGCTTCACTGATGTCGCATAGGCCTTGTTGCCTGGCGGCTTGTAGGGGACCGTGTTCGTGAGAAGAACCCTATCCAACACAGATTCGAGTGTTCGGTCTGTGATGGGAGGCGAGGTTCCATATTTCGCCTGATGAAAACCTGTGCGAACGAGCCGCCCGCCTGCGCCGATCAGGGGTTGACCCGCCGCAACTTCGTCTTTCCCGAGGTCGCGACCCACGACGCAGATCGGGGCATCGAGAGATCCCGCAAAGAGGATCGGATCGAGTGGATTCTTCCCAGCCCGTTCATAAACGGGCATGTCGATGGGGAATACGGCACGCGAGGCCTCGCCTCGGATCGCCTCCAGCAGTTGGTCGATGGTTCGCATGTGCGGGCTCGCAAACCTTTGCCGGGAAACTCGACGAACCCGATCGGGCTGACGCGCGTCTGTCCTGATCACGGGCTCAAAGGGAATGTTGTGCGGGGGTCGCCGGGTTTTGTGAGGTCTGATAAACTACGTATTCGCCGCGTCACGAAATCCGACGCGGCATTCCGTTGAGCAAGGTGGACCGTCAATGACCCGGATCGCGATCTACGATACAACTTTACGGGACGGCAGCCAGGGCGAAGGGGTAAACTTCTCGCTTCAGGACAAACTCCAAATCACCCAACGGCTCGATGAGTTGGGCGTCGATTACGTTGAGGGGGGCTATCCGCTCTCGAATCCCAAAGATGCCGCTTATTTCCGCGCGGTTCGCGACCTGGGACTTCGCCACACCAAGGTTACGGCATTTGGAATGACCCGCCGCAAGGGAATCTCCGCCGAAGACGACACGGGAATGAAGGCCCTTGTCGAAGCGGGCACCCCTGCGGTCACGCTTGTCGGCAAGAGCTGGGACTTTCAGGCGACCGAGGTCCTCGGTGTCTCCCTTGATGAAAATCTGAAGATGATCGCCGACTCGGTGGCTTTCCTCGCCGCGAACACTCCCGAAGTGGTGTACGACGCCGAGCATTTTTTCGACGGCTTCAAACGGAACCCTGACTACGCCTTGCAAACGCTCCAGGCCGCCGCGAGCGCAGGGTGTGCCTGTTTGGTCCTCTGCGATACCAATGGGGGAGCGTTGCCCGAGGAAGTCGCGGAAGCCGTTGACACCGTACGCAAATCTCTTTCCATCTCAATTGGCATCCACACCCACAACGACTGCGACCTTGCCGTCGCCAACACGCTCGCCGCCATTCAACGCGGCGCGACGCAGGTGCAAGGCACGATCAACGGCATCGGGGAACGTTGCGGCAATGTCGACCTCTGCAGCGTGATCGCGAATCTCGCCCTGAAATATCCGAACTTCGAAGTCCTCTCCCCCGAAAAGCTCGCCCATCTGACCGAAGTATCTCGCTACGTTTACGAGACGGCCAATATGAACTTCCGTCCGTGCCAACCCTTTGTGGGAACATCGGCGTTCGCACACAAAGGTGGGATGCACGTCCATGGGATTCGGAAGAACGCGAGCAGTTACGAACATATCGACCCCAGCCTCGTCGGCAATGAACGACGTGTTTTGGTGAGCGAACTCTCGGGAAAGTCCAACATCGCCGAGAAACTTGGCGAGTACGGTCTCGAACTAGATCAAGCCCTGATGACGAAGGTCCTCGACCGCGTGCAAGACCTCGAAAACGAAGGTTATCAATTCGAGGCGGCCGAGGCCTCGTTTGTGCTTCTGGTCGAAAAGCTCGCGGGTCGGTATGCCCCAAGGTTCGAACGACTGCGATATCGCGTGAGCGTCGCCGGCCAGAAGGAAGGAGAACCCGTGACAGAGGCAAGCGTGAAGGTGCGGGTGGGGACGTCAGTGGAACACACTGTCAGCGAGGGCGACGGCCCCGTGAACGCCCTTGACGGAGCCTTGCGAAAAGCCCTTGAGCCCCATTTCCCGCGACTGAAGGAAATGGCGCTCGAAGACTACAAAGTCCGCGTGATCAACGCCCGAGAAGGAACCGCCGCCCGCGTCCGCGTTGTGATCGAGAGCAAAGACTCGACCGAAGTTTGGGGAACGGTGGGAGTCTCCGAAAACGTGATTGAGGCAAGCTGGCTGGCACTCGTGGATGCGTTTGATCATAAGCTGGCGAAGGATGCGCGAGAGACTTTGAACGTGTTGCGAACCCCGGCGCGGGTGTAGGGGGACGATCATGGAAGGCAAACGGTTGCTGCGATCCATCACGTTAAAGAATATCCTTTCGTTTGGACCGGAAGGACAGACTCTGGATTTCGAACCGCTGAATGTTCTGATCGGGCCTAATGGGTCGGGGAAGTCGAATTTGATTGACGTTTTTAGGCTCCTTGAAGGGCTACCACGCGATATGTCCGAACCACTCGCCAAAGGAGGTGGCATAAAAGAGTGGGTATGGAAGGGTTTGAATTCATCGCCAGGCTTTTCCATTTCCTCGGAGTGGGACTCTAATCATTCGGAACAGTTCACCAGGCACAGTATCAACGTCAACGTTCGTGATTCAAGATATTATGTTTCTCATGAGAGAATAGCACTTGGTTCACAGGTTGATCTGCCGCTCCTGAAGTATAACTTTGAAAACGCACAAGGAGTCTTCTTCGAAGACGAATCTCTAACTCCCGGCCAGCCCGGGCATGTTCGTGAGACAAGATCAAACACAATTCAGGACGATCAATCCATTCTCGCTCAACGCAGGGACGCCGATCGATATAAAGAGATCGAAAACCTTTGGATGAATTATACGCTTATTCTCATTTACAAGGATTGGACTTTTGGTGAATCCGCAGAGCCCCGAAAACTACAGCGGGCGGACATGACCGAGTTGTTTCTCGGCGAGGGAGGATATAATCTCAATCTTATTCTTCGCAAACTAATTCGAGATCCCGACAAGAAAACGAGGTTAGTTGAGGAGTTTCGGAAAATATACGAAGGCGCGAGAGACATCAAAATCAAACAGCTGGAAGAATTTTTGTCGCTGAATGTAGAGGAAGAGAGTGGCCAACTCATTCCCGCAATCCGACTCTCTGACGGCACATTGCGATACCTAAATTTGCTCGCGGTATTGCTTGACCCGCATCCTTACTCTTTGACCTGCATCGAAGAACCAGAACTCGGCCTCCATCCGGATATCATCCCAACGATTGCCCGACTCTTAATCGAGGCCTCACAGCACACTCAATTGATCGTGACGACCCATTCCGCTGACCTGATTTCCGCTCTCGGCGATGTGCCGGAAGCCGTTATCGTATGCGAGCGAGGTTTTGACGGCGAAACCACTATGAATCGCCTCGACCCCAAAAAAATGGAAGAGTGGCTCAAAGAATACACTCTCGGGCATCTCTGGGCATCGGGAGAGATAGGCGGTAATCGATGGTAAGGGAGATTCGCCTTTACGTGGAAGGAGGAGGCGACAATAAAGGCACGAAGCGACCATTACGCGAAGGTTTCTCAAAATTCTTTGAGGAACTCATCAAAGAAGGAAAGCGGAGGCGGATTAAAATAGGAATCGTCCTCTGTGGCAATGGTGAAGCGACGTTCGAGAAGTTTATGATCGCCCTCAAACTCAATCCAGAAGTCGAGTCATTTTTACTCGTCGATGCTGATGATCCTGTTTCAACAGATCGACTCGATCATGTTGGAATTCATCATGGGTGGGCCGTAGCAGGCGTGGCCGAAGCCCAATGCCATCTCATGGTACAGGTAATGGAATCCTGGTTCTTGGCCGACCCGGACGCACTGGAAGAATTTTACGGCGAAAAGTTTCAGAGAGGTAGTCTTCCTTCGCATCATGATATTGAGGTACATGACAAGCTGAGAGTGATCGAATCCCTGAAACATGCCATAAGAAACTGTCGCAAACCGAACTACGACAAAATTCACCATGCCGCCGAAATCCTTAAGCGACTGCGCCCCTCAAAAGTTCGCACTTCCTCGAAGCATTGCAATCACTTATTTCAAACCCTGGAAGCTGTCATCAAGTCTTGATCAATCCTGTTCACCTGCGATGTTAAGGTATCCAACGGAATATCATGACTCTCCCCGATCTCCCCAAACAGTACGACCCCCAGGAGGCCCAGCGCCGCTGGTACGCCTTCTGGCTCGAACACGGCTATTTTCGGGCACAGGCCACCGGCGACAAGCCTCCTTATTGCATCGTCATCCCGCCTCCAAATGTCACCGGGGCGCTTCACCTGGGGCATGCTCTTAATAATACGATTCAAGATATCCTCATTCGCTGGCGTCGCATGCAGGGGTACGACGCGCTCTGGATGCCCGGCACCGATCACGCGGGGATCGCCACTCAGGCGGTTGTCGAAAAGCGGCTCTTCGAAGAGGAAAAGAAGACTCGCCACGACATCGGCCGCGAAGCGCTGGTCAAACGGATCTGGGCCTGGAAAGTTGAATACGAAGAGCGCATCCTCAGTCAGCTTCGTCTCATGGGCTGTTCGTGCGACTGGTCACGTACGCGATTCACCCTCGACGAGATGTGCTCCAAGGCCGTCCGCCGCACATTCTTCAACCTCTTCAAGGCTGGCAAGATCTTTCGAGGCAAACGCCTCGTCAATTGGGATACCCAGCTTCGAACGGCCGTCGCCGACGACGAAATCTATTATGAAGATATTAAGGGTCAGCTCTGGACGATCAAATATCCCGTCCACGGTTCGACCACCGGCGAAGCGCTTCACGTCGCCACCACCCGCCCGGAAACCATGCTCGGAGACACGGCCGTCGCGGTTCATCCCGAAGACGCGCGTTACAAACATCTGATCGGGAAATTGATCGACCTTCCTCTCACCGGCCGGCAGATCCCGATCATCGCCGACCCGATTTTGGTCGATCCTACATTCGGCACCGGCTGCGTGAAAGTCACCCCCGCGCACGACCCGAACGACTATCAGACCGGCCTGCGGCACAAGTTGCCGATGATCAACCTTCTCAACCCCGACGGCACTTATAACGAGAATGCGGGAGTCTACGCGCGGCTCCTCGTTAAGGTCGTCCGCAAGAAAGTCGTTGAGAACCTGGAAGCACAGGGTCTCCTTGAAAAAGTCGAAGCCTATGCGACCCGCCTGAACTACTCCGACCGCAGCAAGACGCCGATCGAGCCCTTTCTCTCGGATCAGTGGTTCGTGCGGATGGGCGATGAGGCCGATGGTACGCCCGGCTTCGCCCAGCAAGCGATCGACGCGGTGACC
>JAYVYS010000349.1:0-13140 GCA_043784005.1 Isosphaeraceae bacterium | reverse complement strand
TCGCGCGTGATTCGCGACTTGCTCGCGGGTTTTGTCGCACGCGGGTCGACGGTCTTTCTCACGTCGCATGTGCTGGAAATCGTCGAACGGCTCTGCACGCACGTCGGCATCATCGTCAAAGGACAACTGGTCGAACAGGCATCATTGGACTCGCTGCGCCAGGGGGGTTCGCTGGAAGACTGCTTCCTGCAAAAAGTGGGGGCGGATTCGGAAGCCACCCGCAAGCTCAACTGGCTGGAAGAGGCGACCTCGTGAACTGGCAACACTTGCGCGCCTTTGTATGGCTCCGCTGGCGACTACTGGCCAACCAGTGGCGACGCGCAGGCAGAGTCAACGCCGCGCTTTTGATGATCGCGACGGTCGGCGCACTGGCCACGGCCATTCCATTATTCGTCGGCTGTTTCATACTGGGACTTTATGCGATACCCAAGGCAGCGCCGGCGCATTTGATGTATGCCTGGGATGGGGTGATTGCTCTTTTTCTATTGTTCTGGAGTATCGGCCTTGTCACCGAGTTGCAGCGTACCGAACCGCTGTCCCTTTCCAAGCTCCTGCACCTGCCTGTCTCGGTAAAGGGTGCGTTTTTGATCAACTATCTCAGCTCGCTGGTACGCCTCAGTCTGGTCGTCTTCGGGCCGATCATGCTGGGATATTCCCTCGCGCTGGTCGTTGAGAAAGGGCCGTCGGAACTGGTCGTCTTTCCGCTTTTGGCAGCATTCTTGTTAATGATCACAGCGCTGACCTACCAGATTCAGGGCTGGCTGGCCTCTCTGATGACCAATCCTCGCCGTCGCCGCACGGTGATCATGTCCATCACCGCCTTCTTCATATTAGGCTCTCAGTTGCCGAATTTGCTCAACGTCGTACGGCCTTGGGGAAACCAAGAGCGTGCCGACCGATCCAAGAAATTAGTGGAAGACCTTGCCCGGGTGAATCGCGACCTCCAATCGCAAAAAATTGATGCGGGTGAGCATTCACGTCGGCAGCAAGAGGTCAACGAGAAACACATCTCCGCCAGGCGGCAAGCGGATCGCGAAAGCCTCGCGTACTGGGAGCAAGCCGCCCAGCTTGTGAATATGGTGTTGCCTTTGGGATGGTTGCCACTGGGCGTCAAGTCGGCCGCCGAGGGCAACATGATTCCCTCGATCCTGGGATTGCTGGGAATGACGGCGATCGGAAGCGCCAGTCTCTGGCGGGCGTATTCCACGACGATCCGACTCTATCAAGGGCACGCCACCGTCGAAAAAGGCCGATCCGCACCGTTGATCACTTTGCCAAAGCGGATCCGAAAGCAGGGCGACTTGTTGCTCGAAGCCCGTCTTCCCTTCTTTTCGGAGCCGGTTTCGGGAATCGCGCTGGGGAGCTTTCGCTCTCTACTGAGAGCACCCGAGGCGAAAATGATGCTGTTGACCCCACTGATCTTGGGCCCCATTTTCGGCTCCATGCTCTTCAAAAATCAGACCTTTCTTCCGGAGGCGTTTCGACCGCTGGTCGCCACAGGCGCAATGGTGTTCATTCTCCTGGGCATGTTGCAATTGCTGGGCAATCAGTTCGGTTTCGACCGCGACGGCTTTCGAGTGTTCGTGCTTTGCGCTGCGAGTCGTCGGGATATCTTGCTGGGGAAGAACCTGGCTTTCGCCCCCCTGGCGCTGGGAATCCCCTTGATCCTGCTGCCGGTCGTTCAATTCATGTGTCCCATGAAGCTTGAGCACTTGTTCTCGATGATACCGCAGTATCTCACTGCGTATTTGCTGTTTTGCGTCTTCACGAACTTGATGTCGATCTACGCGCCGGTGCATCTCCCGGCGGGTTCGCTCAAGGCATCGAGTCCGAAAACGACCACCGTCCTCGTGCAACTCGCCATGGTTTTCTTTCTCTTTCCATTGAGCCAGGCGGCGGCTCTGCTGCCACTGGGAATCGAGACGATGCTTCGATTTCTGGACTGGAATGTCGGAGGCATCCCCATTTACCTGCTCTGCTCACTGACGGAATGCGCCCTGGTCGTTGTCTTTTACCGCTTCTCGTTGGACTGGCAAGGAGACCTGTTACAATCGCGTGAGCAGAGAATCCTGGAAATCGTGACCAGCAAAATGCCCTGACCGAGTCGAGATATCGCGATGATCAATCCGTTGTGAAATCCATGTTGTACACGACTCTCGTAAAACACATCTACCGGTCCCTCTACGGCGAGCCCCCCGATCTTTCGAAGGTTGTCGGGGGGGAGGGTTGGGGGCTGGTGCTGGTGGCCGACGGGGTCGGGGGCTTGGATCTTTGCGGAACGGCGTTGCGTTATGTCATGGGGGCGGAGCGGCTTCCTTTTTTGGTGAAAGTCGTTCCCTGGGGACATGGTTTCGGACGCTGGCATGCCGACCTCACCAACGCCGAGAATCGCGACGCCGAGGCACGCAAGGTTGCCGACGAAGTGTTGAGTTTCCGCGATCAGCATCCCGGCAAACCCGTGAATCTGGTTGGAAAATCGGGAGGGACGGGCGTCGTGGTGAAGGCGCTCGAACTCCTGCCGGCCGACGCGGTGGAGACGGTTGTCCTGATTGCGCCGGCGCTTTCTCCCGAGTATGATCTGAGCCGGGCGTTGCGCGCCGTTCGAACCCGAATGGTGGTCTTTTGGTCACCTCTCGACGTGATCATGCTGGGGGCGGGAACGCGGTTGTTCGGCACCATCGACCGAGTCCACACCGTCAGCGCGGGCCTCGTCGGCTTTCGCCCACCCTCCTCTCCTTCGCCCGATCAGGCTTCGGCTTACGCCAAATTGCGTCAGATCCGGTGGCGTCTGGCCATGGCGCGCACGGGATATCTTGGGGGTCATGTCGGGCCGGACTTACCGGCTTTTTTGAGGAAATACGTTGTGCCGCTGCTTGTGGCCCAGTCGCCCCAAACAGCCGATTCTCTCTCAAGTCAAGCTGGCAAGGCGGGGGACCGATAACGTTAGAGCCAAGGACAGGGCGACGGAAAACCGCGACGACACGATGTCACCCGCAAAGTTGAAAAAGCCATCGAGAGCGTGCGGGCCGGGGTCTCTTGTTCGAAATGTTTCGACAAGATTCCCAAGAGACCTCGGCCCGAGCGCTCTCCCGGTTGAACTTCCTCAGAGACGCTCAAAAGAACGAGCACCGTGAGCCCGCAACGCGTGGCGGTCCCGCCTCTTACCAAAGAGCCCCGAGACCACTCCCACCCCGCCCCTTTCGGCGATGACACGAAGGGTCGGGACCGCCTCGCGATGGATTTTCGTTCGGAATGAAACAAACGAGAACATCAGTCGGGTCCGATCGGCGTGGGTCGTTCCTCTTGACCCGCGACGGGTCGGAACCTTATTCCTAAATGTCGAAACGGCGCGATCGCGTCGTGATCGCCGTCCGCCCCGAATGCAGGAGCCTTCAAGCAACGATGAGCACGCACCTCGCCCCGATCGCCTCCGTTCATGCCCGCGAAATCCTGGACAGTCGAGGCAACCCGACCGTCGAAGTCGATGTGACCCTGGCCGACGGCACCCTCGGCCGCGCCGCTGTTCCCTCTGGCGCGAGCACCGGCATTTACGAGGCGGTCGAGCTTCGCGATGGCGACAAAGCCCGCTATTCCGGTAAAGGCGTCCGGAAGGCCGTCGCCAACACCAACTCCGCGCTGGCCAAGGCCGTGATCGGTCGCGATCCCTCCGATCAGGTGGGGCTCGACGCCGCCTTGATCGCGGCCGACGGTACCGAGAACAAAGGAAACCTCGGCGCGAACGCCATCCTCGGGGTCTCGCTCGCCACCGCCAAGGCCGCCGCCCTTGCGCTTCACTTGCCGCTTTACCGTTACGTCGGCGGAGTCAACGCCCGCGTCATCCCCGTGCCGATGGCCAACATCATCAACGGCGGCAAGCACGCCGATAACAAGATCGACTTTCAAGAATTCATGATCATGCCTCTGGGAGCCAAGAGCTTCTCCGAAGGCATCCGCATGGTCGCCGAGGTGTTCCACAACCTCAAGTCGCTGCTGAAGAAGGCCGGGCACAACACGGCCGTCGGCGACGAAGGGGGTTTCGCCCCGAACCTCGACAACGAAGAGGCGATCAAGTTCGTCCTGGAAGCCATCGACAAATCGGGCTATTCCTCGGGCCGAGGCAAGGACTTCGCCCTCGCGCTGGATTGTGCTTCGTCGGAGCTGTTCGACGAGGGGGACAAGAAGGGTTACAAGTTCTGGAAGTCGAACCCCGGCAAGCTCTTCTCGACACACGACATGATCGCCTTGTTCGAGAGCTGGGTGGCCAAGTATCCGATCGTCTCGATCGAAGACCCGCTCGACCAGGACGACTGGGACGGTTACGTCGAGATCACCAAGGCCCTTGGCGACAAGGTGCAAGTGGTGGGCGACGACTTCTTCGTGACGAATCCCAAACGACTCGCCGACGGGATCGCCAAGAACGCCTGCAACAGCATCCTCGTGAAGGTGAATCAGATCGGCACGTTGACCGAGACGCTTGAAGCCGTGGGCATGGCCCTTCGCAACAAGTACACCGCCGTGATGAGCCACCGATCGGGAGAAACCGAGGACGCGACCATCGCCGACATTGCCGTGGCCACCAACTGCGGCCAGATCAAGACCGGAAGCGCCTCACGGACCGACCGGGTCGCCAAGTACAACCAGCTCCTTCGGATCGAAGAAGAGCTTGGGGCCGATGCGGTTTACGGCGCGAGCCTCTGGACGCGCTGAGAATCAAGCCAAAGTGGATAAGGGACCGCGAAAAAATAGGTTGAGCATTGGGATCGCGAGGGGAAGCCGTGGTACGGGCATCTTGCCCGTGGAATTGGAGAACGCGGGCTAGAAGCCCATGCCACTCCAGAGATCGCAAAGTGCTCAATTTATCATTTCGCGGTTCCTAACCCAATGAAGGCCCCACCCTCCGCGCGTCGATCAAGATGCTACGGAAAGCGGAGCCTGGTGTGTCATTCGACAATCGGAAGAGATTCCGCGACTCACCAACGGTAACCCCGACGTCCGCCATAACCCCGGTACATATAACGGTTCACGGGAGCCCGGTAATAACGGGGAGCGACCACTCCATACCCATACGCGGGATAACCGATTCGCGGTGCCGCGTAGACCGGGGAGTAGCCTGAGTAACCCGAATTGTAATAGCTCGTCACGCCAGGGGCCACGTAGCCGCCATAGCCGCTCGAATAGCCGGGATACACGGGAGCGCCCATCCCGTATCCGTAAGGGCTGTTGCCGATGACAGCTCCTTGGACCCCGTAAGGATTACCGAGCGAAAGCGCGAACTGAGCCTTGGCCTGTGAACTCGCGCCGAACAAGATCAAGCCCGTCAGTGCGACGCCGAGAAGCGATCGGATCTTCATGGTGCTGCCTCCAGAAAGGACGTCGGCCCGGCCCGAATCCCGGACCATTCGGCCGCGTCCGTTGAGTCAGTTTAGTATGCAGATGACATGCCGGAAAGTGGTGGTCAGCTTTTGCCCGAGTCGGGGACCAGCGTCAATGAAAGCTCCTCGGCCGAGGGGACTACTCCGGGATGCGCCAGCAGCCAGGCGGTCGGCGCGACCACGAGCAGCATCCCCGCGAGTGCGAGAGGACTCATGACCCGATGCCACAAGAGCACGTCGAAGCCGAGTCCGAAGACCACCTGAGAAAGCCCCAGCACCGACACCCGCGCCGGGGCTCCCGCGGCATAGGCCCGGGTCAGAAAAAGCTGGCCGACGGTTCCGCAGATCGCGACTCCCAGTAGCATCAGCCATGTGACGGGATCGGCCCCGAGGCTGGGATTCGCGCCGCTCGCCACTCCTACAAGGGCCCCGCCGCCCGGCCCTCGAATCAAAAACCAAGTCCCGGCGATCACCGTGGCGACACCCGAAAAATGGGCCACCACCGCCCGAGAATCGACCTCGCGAAGCCGATGCAGGCCGATCATGGCCACGGCCGTCGACACCGATCCGAGCAACGCGATCGCCGCCCCGAAATTGTCTCCAGAGAGGCTCGGACGCCCGATCAACACGACTCCCGCAAGCCCACAAGCCATTCGCAGGCCATCGCCGACCGTGGGTGCCTGTTTGCCGGAGAGCCACGCCAGCACCACGATCCAGAGGGGATAGGTGTTGGAAAGCGTGAGGAAATCGCCAACCGGCAGCCGGGTCGAGGCATAAAACGAACAGACCAGGCTGAAACTCCCCGCGATGCTTCGCATCCAGAGCGTTCGGGGCCTCGAAAACACAAGCTTCGCGCCGGCGATTCGAGCGATCGCGACCGACGAAACGAACATCACCGACGCCCGCACCAAAGCGATCGTCAACCAGTCGCAGCGCGGTCCCAGGGCGTGAGTGAACGCCACCATCGTCGAAAAACAAACCGCCGCCGAGATCATCCAAACGGCAGGGCGAGAGTCGGAGAGATCCGCGAGATTCGACATCGGACGAGGCGGGCTTTCAGGCGGGTGCAACCGAGTAAGGCTCATGATTCTACTCGATCGACGAGATCGGCGAATAGCCCGATGATGGCCGAAGCAGGGCCATTGATTGTTTCAAAATAGAGAAAATGGGTAACAGGGTGCCACGGGTTCGTACTCGAACCCGTGCGTTCCACCGAGGCCTCAGAGCACGGGTTCGAGTACGAACCCGTGGCACCCATAAGCCAGATTACTCGTTCCCATGGTCCTTCGTGGGAACGAGGATGATCGCGGGATCAAGAGGAGCGACGGGGTCGGAGACCTTCGCCGATCGGGCGAGTTTCCCGATCGCGGGGATTCATTTAGCTCCGGCCTACAACATTCAAGCTTTCGAAGGGTGGGTGTCGCCCGCCGTCCCATCAAAGCATGGTGGGCGGGCGATGCCGAACCCGCGAATCAAATCCCGTCGAATCGCCTCGTTGAATCGCCGAAGTGATCCACACCCTCCACGCCCATGCGGTCGAGCATGCCGAGGTACATGTTGCTCATCGGCGTGGGGGGAAGCTTGACGTAGCGGCCGGCGTTGAGGGTGCCGCCGCCGCCTCCCGCGAGGATCACGGGGAGGTTGCTGTGAGTGTGGCGATTGCCGTCGGCGTTGCCGCTGCCGTAGACGATCATCGAGTGATCGAGCAATGAACGCCCGTCGATATCCTTGGCAATCGCCATCTTGTCGAGGAAACGGCCGAACTGCTTCATGTAGAAAAGGTCGATCGACGCGACCTTGTCCATCAGCTCTTGCTGGTTGCGGTGGTGGGTCAGGAAGTGGTGACCCTCGGCGATCCCGATCTCAGGGAAGGCCCGGTTGCTCCCTTCGTTCGCGAGCAAGAACGTGGCGACTCGGGTGGAGTCGGTCTGGAAGGCGAGGATCATCATATCAAACATAAGTTGGATATAATCCTCGAACCCTTGAGGAATGCCTGCGGGGGTCTCTTGCGAGGGGTCTGGCGTTTGCGCCGCGAACTCCTCGGCTTTGGTGATTCGGGTCTCGATCTCGCGGACACTGCCGAGATATTCGCCGAGCTTTTGTCGGTCGCGTGGGGCGAGACCGGCTTGAAGGTCTCTGGCGTCTTCCAGGACGAAGTCGAGGATTGACCGCTGTCTCTCTTGCCTGTGCTTCAAGCTCTCTTTGCGTTCTCCATGAGAGCCGGCCCCGAAGAGGCGTTCAAAGAGCAGGCGAGGATTGGGCTCGGGAGGAACCGGGGTCGTGGGCGACTTCCACGCCAAATTATATTGATAAGCGCATGAATAACCTGAGTCACAGTTACCCGACCGTCGGACGGCGTCGCACGACAGTTCCAGCGAGGGAAACCGGGTCAGGTGGCCGATCTTGTTGGCGACGATCTGGTCGATCGAGATGCCGGCGTGGATGTTGGCTCCGGCGGTTTTACGAACTCGAACGCCCGTCAGAAAGGTGCCGCTGGCGCGTGCGTGGTCGCCCGGGCCATCGGGGCCTGGAGTGGAGTTGACCTGGTCGAGCCCCGAGATCACCTGGATCTGGCGCTTAACGCCTTCCAGCGGTATCATCGTCTTGTTCAGTTCGAATTCTTTTTCGGATGCGCCGGCGGTGGGCCACCAGGTCGATTGGATCGCGCCGTTGGGGACATAAACAAACGCCATGCGCCGCGGCGCGGACGATGCGGCGGCCGCGGCGATGGCCCCTTTGCCCAACAACGATTCAAACGCCGGTAGCCCCAGGCAGGCCCCTGCGCCCTGGAGAAAGAGGCGACGACCAAAACGGCCGCTCTCAATACGATGCGATCGGTTCGGGTTCATGGCGTTTCCCCGGTTCGGGATTTCTGAAGCGAAGGCCCGGCGGGCACTTCCACGGAACTGGTACTTGTCGGATGACGCCGCTTTTGAAACGGCGGCGATTCGATCACTCCCAGGATGAGGGATGACATTCGTCCCTCATCCTGATTGAGTCGTCGCACGATCTGGTCGACGGATTCGACGTCGGACGATTCCATTCCGCGACCCACCGCGTATGTGAGCATCTTTTCGGTGAGGCAGCGGTAAAAGTCGTCCCGATGTTTTTCCTTGAGGACTTTCTTGAGAGCGCGGATGCCGTCAAACGACTCTCCGGTGATGAGCTTGCCACCGGTGTCGAGCGCTTGTCCGCGTTCCTTCTCGCGCCACATTCCCATGGCGTTGAAGTTTTCGAGGGCGAGGCCGAGAGGGTCCATCCGGGAGTGGCAGGCGTTGCAGAGCGGTTTGCTCCGGTGGACCTCCATTACTTCCCGCAACGTGGGTTCGCGGTCGGTAAACCCTTTTTCGGCGTCTTCGAGCTGCGGGATATCGGGCGGAGGAGGGGGAGCGGGCGTCCCCAAAATGTTATCCAGGACAAAGAGCCCGCGCTTCACCGGCGAGGTCCGGGTCGGATTTGACGTTACCACCAGCATCGTGCCTTGCGTGAGGATTCCGCCGCGAGGGCTGTCTTTCGGCAACGTCACTCTTCGCATGGCTTCGCCTTTCACGTCGGGGATTCCATAATGCTTGGCGAGGCGGGCGTTGAGGAACGTGAAATCGCTGTCGAGAAGCTCCAACGCACTTCGATCCTCCTTGACGATCGCGGCGAAGAACATCTCGGTCTCGCGACGCATCGCCTGACGCAGGGGGTCGTCGAGATCGGCCTTGGGAGGCCCGAAGAGCCTGGGGAACTGACCCCCTCGGCGGAACCCTCCGGGCTGCTGCTTCTTTTCGGGCTCGCCCTTGGCCTTGGCCGCCTTCGCGTCGGCCTCTCGCTGGGCGAGGAAGGCCTTGAAGGTTTCCATTTCCTGATGGAGCAGCTTCTCTTCGCCGTTATCACGCGCAAGCACTTCTTTCGCGTCGACCGCGATGCCATCGACATCGCGGGCTTGCAACCACTGGCCGGTGAAGTTTTTGAAGAGCATGTCACTTCGAGGATCGTCGAGCATCCGCTTGACTTGATTCTTGAGGTCTTTCCGCAACGCGCCACGCGCGGCCAGGCCAAACAGCTCGTCATCAGGCATGGTCGACCAGAGGAAATAGGAGAGGCGTGAGGCCAGGGAATACTCATCCACATAGGGATGCGTTTGGCCGGCGGCCAAGGGTGCGGCTCCCTCGACACGGAAGAGGAACCTCGGCGAAGACAGAATCGCGACCATGCCCTTCGCCATGCCCTCCTCGACCGTCGTGTCGGGCCTTGAGTAGACGCCCTCCGCGAGCGCACCGAGACGGTCAAGAGTTCGCTCGTCGACCGGACGGCGGAACGCGCGGGACGCAAAGCGCCTTAACGTTTCGCGAGTATAACGGCGTCGGCCTTCGGGAGTTCCCGGATCATCCGCGGAGAAGAACCGATCGAAGTTCTTGGGATGGATCCAATGCGCCTTGTCCGCGGGGCCTTCGACCACGACCGATTCGAACTTCATATCGACGGCGGTTTTCTTTATTTCAATCGGGGTGAGCGGCTCCATCTCAAACGAGAGGCGATGGTCGCCTGCTTTCCAATTTTCATTAAACTCAAATTTGATGATCTTGCGGTCTTGCCAGACAAACTCTTCCCGCAAAAGCTCTTCATCGTCTGACCGAAAGACAAGGCGGCAGCGGCCGGGATCGAAGTCAAAAGCACCATGCACGCTTAGACTGACGATCAGGTGCCGCCATCCCGCGGGCTGATCCTTCATCGTATAGGCGATCGCGGCCGGCTTGTAGAAGGTGAACTTTTCGGTGATCTCCGCACCGTCGGACATCCGGAAGTCGGCACCTCGAATGGTCTCGACAGCCAGGACCCGCGATACCGTGGGCACGGCGTTGCTGACAATCGTCTCCGCCGCCTGCATGTATTTTTCGAGCAAGAGAGGCGAGACGCTCAACACGTCGCCGATGGTGTCGAAGCCATAGCCCGTGTCGTCGGGGGGAAACTCCTCCTCGGTCTTGAAATCGATTCCCATCAAATCTTTGATCGTGTTGCGATATTCCACCCGGTTCATGCGGCGGATGGTGACACGACCGGGGTCGGGATCTTTGGGGTCGATACCGAGCGCCGAGTGCTTGATCCAATTCTCCAGGGCATGAATTTCATCGGCGGAGGGACGGGGCTTATTCGCAGGAGGCATGACGCCCGCTCGAACGTTTTTCAAGACATTAAACCAAAGCTCGCGATTCGCGAGCAGCGTCTTGTCGTCGGTAAAGGCGTCGAGAGTCACGCCCCCTTTTTTGATCCCATCGCCGTGGCAGCTATAGCAATGGTCGGAGAGGACCGCCTCGACAACCTCGTGAAATCGCGAGGCGGGGGTATCGTCACCACGAGCGCGCGAAGAGATCGCCGATAGCCCGAGAAGGCTGGCGGTGATCAACCAGGTGATGCGATGGGATCGCGCGTCCATGGTTGGATTTACTCGAACGGCGGGAGGAGTCTATAGAACAGCGTACTGGTTAAGAGCGACAATGTCATCCTGGGAGGCCCTTTTTTTTCGACACCGATGCGAGGTAGACGCCATGCCGCGAAAAAAGGGGGTACTCGAAGGGGCTGCCATCGCGAGCCGTTTGGCCGCAAGTCAAATCTTGATCGGCAATAGAGAACCCTATGAGATTCGGATATCGCTTGGGATTTTGACTTCGCCTCGCGTCTTTGGTCGCGTGTATACATACGCCCAGAGGATCAAGACGGCCTGTAAGGGCAGCCGTAGCAAAAGTACCAATTCAGGCACGTTGAACTTGCCTCGGTGCTGGTACATGGAGAGATTGGCCGGGAAAACGGCGATCAAGAGCGCGACCAGACCCCAGGCGGCGATTCGGGACGTCTTCGGAATCAGAAGGAGAACACCGAGGACAACCTCGCACAGACCGCTCACGATCACAAGCGTCCAGTGAAACGGGAGATACGGGGGCATGATCTTGACGAACGTCTCCGTCGAAACGAGGTGGCCGATTCCCGAGGAGATGAAGAGCGCGGCGAACACGACTTTGCCGAGCCAGGTTGCCGCAAGTCCGAGTTTGCGCATCACACTTCCCTCCTCTAAGTACCGACGTTCAGGACAACCGGAGAGGTCCCTTCGCCTGGCGACCATAACTGTTACGATGATACTCGAGAACGGGGCGGCACGTTGTCGTTTGCAGAGATTGGACCGCTTGCGCGTAGCGCGGTGAAGCGATCATTACGACTGAGGCGACCATGCCCGACGAAGATCGAGCCAATGCCATTGAAGGTGTGTCCGAGACTTCCCCGGATTCGCGAATCGCTTCGAAAAAACGGCGGCTCCTGATCCGTGGATTGAAGGTCGTGATCACGCTTGTGGCCGGATGGCTGTTGGCGGCTTATCTCATTCTTCCCTTACTTTGGCGACACTACGAACATCAGCCCGCTCTTGAAAACGCACCCAAGACGACCCTGACCTCGCAGGGCATCCCCGGCGATGCGCTCAACGTCGGGCTGATCGGGACGGAGGAGGAACTGGTCCACGCGATGATTCGTTCCGGCTGGGGCCCCGCCGATCCCGTGACGTTGCGGTCCAGTCTCAAGATCGCGCGGAGTGTCTTGCGAGATCGCCCCTACGTCGACGCCCCCGTCAGCAGCTTGTTCCTGTTCGGAAGAAAGCAGGACCTCGCGTTTGAAAAGCCTGTCGGGGACAACGCCAGCCGCCGGCACCATGTCCGGTACTGGAAGTCGAACGAGCTTGGACGCGGAGATGTGCCGCTTTGGATTGGTGCGGTGACCTTTGACCGAAGCGTCGGCCTGAGCCACACGACCGGTCAGATCACTCACCACATCGGACCGGATATCGACGCGGAACGTGACGGACTCATGGCCGACCTCCGTAAAGGAGGATGGTTGAACGAACTCTTTCAGGTGACCGGCATCGGCGCGACGCTTCTAGGGAAAAATGGTGGCGGAGACCGCTACTATACCGATGGCGAATTGTCCATCGGCCTCCTCACCTCCGGCATCGCGAGCGACCAAAAGCCCGAACGACTAGAGAATCCCGTCGCGGTGAAGATTAAAGAGCAGCTATGGACAGCGATCCGCCCGTTGTTGCAATCACTACCGGGTCAGTAATGAGATATCCATATCCTATTTTATTCTAATCACCGAGATCGCTTTAAATCTCTTTTCCGACTCGACTTCGTAACCCAAACTGAACGATCGATGCAGCAACTTGTTGAATCTTAGTTTATCAGATAGTCTAACAGGTCGGGGCGTGAGTGCATCGCGAGGGCGATGTGAATCGGGGTGGCGGACGAACTTCGGGCACGCGGAAAGAGCCACCTCAACGGGCGGGATGGACGACAATGATTCCTCTCTCGGCGATTGTCCTTTCGACGTTGATGACACTCATCACGGCTCCCCACGAGGACCCGGCCGCGTTCGCTCCGTTGGCAAAAGATTACGAAGCCGAAATTCGACCGCTTTTGAAGCGATACTGCTTGAAATGCCATTCCACGGTGGAGCAAGAAGGCGATCTCGATCTCGAACGCTTCCTCAAGTTTGATGACGTCAAGCGCGATTCCAAAGTCTGGCTCAAGGTTGTCGAGATGCTCGACAACGGCGAGATGCCGCCGAAAAAAAGCCGGGCGATCCTCAAAACGGAACGTGATGCGATTCGAAACTGGGCACGAAGCGCCCTCGACGCGATGGCCCTCGCCAGCGCCGGCGATCCCGGGCCGGTCGTGCTGCGGCGTTTGAGCAACGTCGAATACGACAACACGATGCGCGACCTCACCGGGGTCGACCT
>JAYVYS010000348.1:0-7452 GCA_043784005.1 Isosphaeraceae bacterium | reverse complement strand
AGCTCGTCGGAGTGGGCCTTTTCGACCTCGGCCTGAAGCTCCTTGACAGTCTTCTTCTTGGTGTACGTCTCCAGCACGCTCCGCTTCGTTTGCGCCTGTTCGAGGGTGAACTTGGCGCGCTGAAGGGTCAGTTTGTCGGAGATGTTCTGGCCTTCGGAAACGTACCCCTTTTCCTTCATCTTGTCCGACCATTCGAGCCGGTCCTCAGCCCGTTTCAGGTCGGCCTCGGCCAGCTTGATTTCGCCCTCGGCGGTGGCGTAATCCTGCTTGTAGATGCCCTCCATGTATTCGGTGACGCCGATCTCGGCGACTTCGCGGGTGAGCTTGGCGTTCTGGTAGGCGGCCTCGGCACCCTTGGTCGTGATGACCTGGTTGGTGAGAGTGTCCTTTAGGGCCGCTGCATCGAGTTCGCAGACGAGCTCACCCTTCTTGACCAGCTTACCCTCGGCGACGATCGAGATGATCGTCGTGCCAACCCCTTCGACCTTGCAATAGACGTCTTCGTTCTTCGAGCTTTCGAGGTTGCCGCGCTCGACGACCGTGACGGGTAAGTTTCCCAATTTGACCGGATAAGTGATCACGTCCACGACCGGGCCGGCGAACATCGCGGTCAAGGGCTTGAATTGCTTGCTGACGCCGGGAACCGCCAGGGCGAGTACCCCGCCGGCCCCCAGCACAACCGCGAGTCCTCCCGCGGCGACCTTACCGACGGAGAAGCGCTTCCTTCGGGGTTTCGGCAGCGATCCCGGTCGTTGAAGCTCGGGTAATTCCCGGGTCGCGGGCGGCGGAGAAGGCGGCGTCGCCGTTGTACTCGGAAGGGAAAAGTTCATAGAAGGCCTCCCATTCATCGAAGGGCAAGGTGCCGAGGTCGCGGTAGAGGGTTAACCGAGCCACCTGATAAAAGTACCAGGTTGTTACCAACGCGTTTTTTGACCCAAGTAGCCCGTTTTGAGCCTGCAAGAGGTTGTTTGTCTGGACTGCCCCCTGAGCTGCGGCACCTGGGGCGGGAGGGGCGACGATCTGCTCGAAAGCCTGATCCCTTACACGGATATTTAGCACGAAGTTCTTGCGGGCAATCTCATATTGGAGGTAGAGCAGTTGGAGGTTACGAACGTCGTTGCGAATGAACAGTTTGAGGGAGTCCTCAGTATTCTGCAATGTCCTCCTGGCGCGCTGGTAGCTAATCAGGTTGGCCCGGAACGCATTTCGCTCCGCCAAACGGACCAAGGGAAGCTCCGCGTTGATCGCCAGCGAGAACTGCTTGGCCTGATCGACAAAGCCAAAGGGGTTGGTCGTGTTGGGCGGTGTGATGAACTGGTTTGAGAGCTGGACGGTAAACACGCCTTGCAATGCGTTGGCGGACACCTTGATCTGTCGCCATGCATCGTAAAGCTGAGCCCGGCTGTTCATCAAGTCGAGCCGGTGTTCCATCGCGATCCGTTCGGCGGCAAGCAGAAGGTCTTCCAGCTCGTCCTCGTCGTTTTTCCCCGCTCGGTAGACTCCCAGGATCGAACGACCATCCAATAGAATATCTTCCAGCTTGGGAAGCCGATCGATAATATCGGGAAGTTCGTCGAGGTCGCGGTTGGGTTTTTCCTGCCAGCGATCGACCGCGCTATAGACGGACTTGAACGGCGCGGTGAGGCTCCGGTTCACGATCAACGGGACATCGGTGGGCAAACCCATCTGATTTTTGAAGCTATCAAGGTCAGTGCGGTAAGCGTTCCGGGTTTGGAGAAAGGTTTGCTTGGCACCCTGAAGGCTTGAGTCCGCCTGGTCGAGCTGAAGTTGCGAGAGGCCCGAAGACTCGCCTTTGATCAGCTCGGCGTAGACTTTCACGATCTGTTTGTAGGCCTCAATGTTGCTCTGGGCGTTCTCCATGAGCTGAACGTCTTCGACCACGTTCAAGAAGCCTGTCGTTGGGTCGGAGTTGCCGCCGCCGGAGAATCCGGGGACATTAAAACCCACTCCAAGCTGTTGGATCGTACCGCCGACGACCGTGGCGACCAGGAACTCCTGGCGGAACTTGGCGAACAAGCGAATCTGATACAGCAGGCTACGCTCAGCTTGGGTCAGGTTCTCCAGCGTGACGGCGCGCCCACCGCCTCTGAGGAACGGCTGCACCAGGGTCAAGGGCAAATAAGACTTCACGGTCGGCTGAAACGAATTCTTGCCGACAAAGTTGAAGACGAGCTGGTTGGCGAATCCCGTGATGATCCTGCCTCCGCTCGCAAAGACTTTTCCGACCCCCGCGACCGTTCCCAGATTCAAGGCCGAGATCTGAGAACCCGTGGCGCGGGTCTGGTAGAGGAATTGGTTGGCGAGGTTCGGGGAGGGAACACCACCTGCGGAAAGCGCGGTAGTGGGCGACATCCCGGCGTAGAACTGGGGCGTGAACGTAAATCGTTGCAGGGTGACTGCCAGGGCGGCCCCATAGATATTCTCCAGGTTCAGCTGGTAGACGCGACTGTTGATCAGTGCGAGCGTGAACGCCTGGTTCATGCTGATGACGTAAGGCTTGGAATCGCGAGGGAGCCCGGCGGCTTCGGCGTCGTTGAAATCGATCGATCTGGGAACAAGGATGCCCGCGAGCTGAGACGCCAATGCCTCACCTGCACGGAATTGCTCGGGAGACTGGCCGGGCGGGGGTTGAATGGGTTTGGAGAGGTCGTTGATGTCTCCGGGTTCCGGTTCCATGCCTAGTGGCGGAGCCTGGATATTGCGCCTTGGCGGGGTCGTCCCGGGCGTTGGAGGCGCAATATTCGGCACGGGCAGAGGGAGTCCCGTTTGCTGGAAGGCGGTGAGCGTCACGCCCAGATCCTTGGCTCGATTCGGGACTTGCGATGCGCTGGGTGGTGGATTCGACCCCGGCGGGGTGGGCGTCGCGCTGCCCGGTAGAGAATTCGGCGTCATCGCTCCGCCGTCCGTCCCGGAATTTGCCCCGTTCTCGGGGAGCGTCTCGGGTTTGAACGGAGAAGGCGTTGCCGGATCGGGGGGACGAGGCGTGGCGACCGGAGCCGCATAGGGGCTCGCGCCGGTCCCTGTGGTGGTGGTGGTGATCATCCCCGAAGGATTCACGGGGTGATCCCGTTTCCAGGCTTCGAGCATATCGAGGTAACCGGTTCCTTCGAGCGGGACCAACAGGCGGTTATCCGCCCACTGGGGAACCGGGGAGAGGGCTTGAGTGGCGTAGTCGTCAGGCGGCGCGGGGGGGCGGTCCGGGTCGTATGGGTCGGAGAACCGCGAGAGCGCGGGAGGATCGACCGAGAAGAGGTCGATTCGCCAGCGCGGATCACGACTCTTTTCAAAGACGGCTTCGGAGGCGTCCTGGTTAGCCCACTCCCGAAAGAACTCGCGACCACACCCAGCCTGCGAGGCTGCGGCAAGCAGGAGCAGGGCCGTCATCCGGGTTCGGCCGGCGAGGAGACGGGAGGTACGTCCGTCGCGCGTTTTCATGTCACAAACCCTGGTTAATTCGTGATTAACGATCGTATTCCGGGCGGAATCCCGGCCGCGTTGTGGGCGACTTCGCCCGCTCCGTTACCGATCGACGGCGGGACCACCCGGCGCGGGGCATCTTGCTCGTCTGTGGGATGTATCGGTCGTGCCGGCTCTGAGGGTTGAAACGAAATTGTGCGGACTCGATCGTGCTTGTCTTGAGTGGATCAAAGGTTTCAATGGAGTCAAGAGGCAATCGAGGCCGAAAACCCGTTGTAATCAGTTCGCCTTGGCGGCGATGAGGATCGCGCCGGTCCGGGATCGGGGCGGATGGATCGCCCTGGTCGTGGTCGATCGAAGGCGGACACCGCGGTCGGGCTTGAGTCGTCATCATCGTTGAGGAGTCTCGGGGTCTCCCCGAAACGCCTCAGCGGTCGGGACGAATCCAGGTCTTCGCGGCGGTCGCAAGACGTTCGGCACTTGGAGGAGGGAGTCTCCGATGCTTTTTGGCAAACGCGAACCTCGGTCGTCTGACATTCGGCGGCGCGGGGTGTACCGACCGATCGGTGAGAATCTTGAACGTCGCGAACTGATGGCCGTCATCAACCTGGGAGCAGCCCCTCCCGGTCCCGGCACGGACACGATCGCCACCCCTCCCGCACGAACGACCGTGTTGCCGAACATTACCGGTGACAAGACAAGCGCGACCCCCGGAATTTTCTACGGGGTCGACCTCGCGGGCACGGTACCCGGTCAGTCCGCCGGGATCAGCGTCGCCGACATCGGCGACGTCAACGCGGACGGTTACGACGATTTTATCGTGGGTGCCCCATCGGTAACGCAAGCGGGAGGCACCCCCGGTGCCGCCACTCCCACCGCCTACCTGATTTTCGGTTCCAGGACGACCAACGCGGGAGCCATCTCGGACTGGCTCAGCATCAACGCCAATTTCAACGGTGGTGAAACGGGCAACGTCGGCACCGGTCGTGTGGGGAATCTCGCACAAGTCGGCAACGCGCAGACGGGTCAGCAAGATCCGATCAACGGGCTGGGAGTCGCGATTAATGGCGGCTTGCCCTACGCCTTTCCCTTTTCGGGGATCAAGTTCGTCACGGGCTTGACGACGCGTTCGGAGCTTGGTGAATCGTCGGCACCCGCGATCGGGTTCAACCGAGAGAACGGTTTCATGATCGGGGCTCCCGGCCCGCACGATCCGACGGGAGGCCTGGGGACTGTAACCGCGGGTCGCGCATTCCTGATCTCAGGCGCGGCGGCCTTGAACAACCTCGTAGGTACGACCGTCGACCTCGACCAGCTTGCGACTTCGGGGATTTCCGGGCTGAACGTCACGACCTACTTTAGCTCCAACACCCTCCTGACAGGCGGGCGAATCGGGCAATCGGTCGGCGGGATCGGCGATGTGATCACCGACGGGTTTCCGGAGATCGCCATTGGTGCCCCGGATGCGAGTGTTCTGAACGGGTCACAATCCGGGGCCGTGTTCGTAATTTCCGGAGCGGGGATCACTTCAGGGCTCACTCAATCGGTTGATCTCGCAACGGTCGGCACGACCGCCGCCCCCGGTGTCGTCTTCGCGGGAGCGATCGCCGGAGATCAGGCCGGCTGGTCGTTGGCCGGTGTGGGGAACGTCAATGGAGCCACGGCGAACGGCAGCTTCCCGATCGGGGACTTGCTCATCGGCGCGCCCGCCGCAGCCTCCGGAGCGAACGGCAAAGCCTACCTGATCTACGGATCGAGTACACTGGCCGCGTCCGTGTCACCGGTGAGTCTCGGCCGGGTCGGCAACAATTTGAACACGACGACCAACCCTCCGACCCTACTCAACAACGCAATTCTTGGTTTGACAATCAACGGGACCGCCGGTGGTGACCTGACTGGCTGGTCGGTCAGTTCCGCGGGCGACTTCGACGGAAATGGTTTGCCGGACATCATGATCGGATCGCCGGGCTACCTGAACAACTCGGGGCGCGTCGACATCTTCTATGGGGCGAGCTTCATTCCCGCCCCTCCCGTCACGGGCGCATACCCCGCGAACGCGCTCGTTGGTAATATCGTCCTTGGCGGTACCACGACGCTGACCAACGCCACCCTGGTCGGCGGCTTCGCGGGCGATCTTGCCGGCTATTCCATTTCGGAAGCGGGAAAGATCAGAACCGGCTTGGGCAACCCGATCCTGATCGGTGCCCCGGGATATAACAACAACAATGGCCAGGTTTACGTTCTGCCGCCCAACATCGGAACCCTCACCGGGGTCTCGAGTCTGGCCGACGCGAACGTGGATGCTTCGGTCCTGGCGGGCACCCGGCTCCAGTTCACCGTGCCCGGTGCGAGCTCACAACCTTTCTTTGGTGCCTCGGTTTCGGGCCGCCTCATCCAGTCCGGCCAAACGCGGACGGCCGACGGCGACCTTGTTGGCGACTTCATCATCGGTGCGCCGGGTTATCAGCCGACGACCACCGGCACTAGCCGGGCAGGCGGCGGCATCGTGGTTGAAGGGGCGACCATCCCGCTCCGGATTCCGCTGGCGATCAACACCCAGATCGGCGTCGAGAAGCCGATCGGACCCTTCACGAATATCAGCCCATCCACGCCGAACACCTTGCCCATCTACGTGTTCAGCGTCAAGGGTTCTGGGACCACGCCGGACTTCCGGCCGGTCACCGACATCAACCCGTTCACGGTCGCAGTGAATGGGGTTCCGTTCCCGACCGCGATCGTCACCGCAGACCCCAAGGATGAAAACGGGGACGGGATTCCCGATGCGATCGTGACGGTGTCGCCTCGCTCGAACATCGGCCTGACCGCGAACACGACGAGCTTGACGATTAGCGGACGAACCACGCCCACCGCGAGACAGCCCAACACGCCATTCACAGGTACGGCACAGATCACGGTGGCAGGCGGTGGCGGTGGCGGTGGTGGTGGCGGGGCCGGTGGTGCCTCACCGGTCGCATTCACTCCCGCGACGACCTTCCAGCCTCCGTTCGGCACCGATCGGTGGGTTCCCCAGATCTCGAGCCTCTCGCGGCTGGGAAGCTACAAGCCGATTCCCCTGCGAGTGGCCCTCGCGCAATGGTCGCCGCCTCCGGGTTTCAACACCCGGATCAATAACTTCTACAACCCTCCCAAAGAGTACCACCAGTTTGGCCATAAGCGCTCCCCGAACGATGTCAATGTCGCCACGACTATTGGCTACAATGGCAAGGCGAGCGCTTCTTACCACAAAACGACCCTCGGCTACGCGGTCTTCACGCGGAGCAAGTTCCACGCTGGAAAGACCCTTGTCTTCACTCACAAGACTCCGGTCGTTCCCGCCAATCTCCAGACCGAGCGTTTTGGTTCCACTCCCAACACGACCCGACACCCCAAGAAGTGATCGGGATCTGACGGCAAGGAACGCGAAGCGAACGGACCGGCCCAACCAGGCCGGTCCGTCGCCATTTCGAATCGCGAAGGAACGGACACCAGTCGATTGACGGAGCGCGAGAAGCCTTGTATCAATGCCTTCTAACGTCGGGATCTCATCACGGCCTGTTTTTTTCCGCTCTTTTTTCAGGACCTGACCCCCATGCGTTTCGCGCGAGTGACGACAACGTTCGTGATCGGCCTGATGCTTTGGGTGCAAAACCCCTCTCGCGCCGCCGAGCCTGAATCCGGCAAGAAATACTTGATCGTGCATGCCGACGACGCGGGCATGTGTCACTCCGCGAACCTTGGAACGATCGAGGCGCTGGCAGAACATCCGGAGCACGAGGCGCTCGCCGGATTCCCGCCCGATTGGGCTTCCCACATCGAAATCAGCTGCTCCTCATGAACTACCCTGTCCAGAAAACCGACGCCGAGTGGAAAGCGGCGCTGGTTGAGAAAAAAGCCGAACCCGGCGCTTTCGACGTCACTCGCCATGCCGCGACCGAACGACCCTTCACCGGCAAGTACGAAACCGTCTGGGCCGACGGCAGCTACCACTGCATCTGCTGCGGCAACCAGCTGTTC
>JAYVYS010000347.1:0-3202 GCA_043784005.1 Isosphaeraceae bacterium | reverse complement strand
ACCGCCGTCTTCCTCCGCGCGATCCTCGAAGCCGCCGGGGGCAGGCACGGCCTGGTCTCGCGAAGCGGCTGGTCCGATGGCCTGGGCACGTTCCCAATGGGTGCGGGGGTGACGGGTGCGGATCGGCTCGCCGCCATGCTCTCCGGCATGGTCGAACGCGGCTGTGCGGGGGCCGTGCTCGAACTTGACGCCGAGACCTTGGCACGCCGAGGAGTGGAGGGCATTGTCCTTGATGCCGCCGTGGTGACCGACCTGGGCACAAGCCCCGCCGTCCCTGAAAACGAGTTGATGAGCCGTCGCACGTCGGCTGCGCGACTCTTCCGCCAGATCGCGCCGGGAGGCTTCGCGGTCGTGAATGCGGACGACCCTCAGGCCGAGCTCCTGGGCGCTGTGAATCTGGATGCCGAACGGGTCGCGTTCGGGATCAATGCTTCCGCCGAGGTCCGCGCGCGGATCGAACGGCAGGAACGCGACGGCTCTCGGTTCTTGCTTTACGGATTCGCCCATGAGGTGATGGTGAACCTTCGCCTCCCCGGCGAATCCGCGATTTCACATGCCTTGGCCGCCGCCGCCGTGGCCTGGGCGCGAGGAGTGGACGTATCTTCGGTTGTCTCCGGTCTCGAATCCGTCACGAGTCTTCCGGGACGACTCGAAAGAATCGACGAGGGACAGCCCTTCGACGTTCATGTGGATGAATCGCGACATCCCGCGGCCTTGCAAGAAGCTCTGGCCACGTTGCATGCGGTCACACCGGGTCGCGTTCATTGCGTCTTCGGGGCGGAGGGCCGTCCGGGAGACTCGTCCGCGAGCGTGTCGAGACGTGCCCTCGCCGCCACAGCCGAATCACTCGCCGACCGCCTGACGATCACGAACGATAATCCTCGCACCGAGGACCCCGATAAAATCCTCGACGAATTGCTCGCCGGGTTCTGCCGTCCCGGTCGCGTAAGGGTCGAACCCGACCGTCGTGCCGCCATCGCCGCCGCTTTGGCGGATGCCGAGCCTGGCGACGCCGTTTTGATCGCCGGCAAAGGACGTCAAACCTTCCAGATCTTCGTCGATCACGCTTTGCCGTTCGATGATGCGGTCGTCACCCGAGAATGGCTCCGCGCCCAGCGTCCGGGGACACGGCGAACCTCCGCCTGATCGGCCCGAGGAAACGAGACCGAACATCGGACTGCGAAGTGCTCCCTTCGGACCTTCACCGTCCGTTGTCCTTTTCGAAGACCCTGGATATTGGTTTTCAGTGGAAACGGCGCGTGAATTGCTCTGATAATGCAAGTTGATCGTCCTTGGTTTCTCGATCTCATACCTCCAAGGCTCGTACCCATGAACCCGTCAATACCTAACCGCCGAGAGTTCATTCAAACCACTGCCGCCGGCGTCGCCGCCGTGGGGCTGGCAGGGAACGTCGAGGCACAGACCGGCAAAACAAACGCAGGCGGCATCCCGCTTCGTGCGCTCGGCAAGACCGGCGAGATGGTCAGCCTGCTCGGCCTGGGAGGGCATTCGAGCACCTTTCCCAAGGTCTTGTCAGAGAAACAGAGTCTCAAGCTGATCCAACGCGCCGTCGATGAGGGCATCACCTTCATGGACAACTGCTGGGACTACCACGATGGTGTCGCCGAAGAGCGAATGGGCAAGGCCCTTGCCGAAGAAGGCCGACGCGACAAGGTTTTCCTGATGACGAAAGTTTGTGGCCGTACGGCGAAAGAAGCACAGTCCAACCTGGAAGACAGCCTGAAACGCCTCAAAACCGATCGCATTGATCTCTGGCAATTCCACGAAATGGTTTATGACTCCGACCCGGATTGGGTCTTCGAGGAAGACGGAGCGATCCAGGCGGGCCTGAAAGCGGTGAAGGACGGCAAAGTCCGATTCCTCGGCTTTACAGGACATAAAGACCCCATCATCCACCTTAAAATGCTCAGCAAGCCCTATGACTGGGCCACCGTGCAAATGCCTCTCAATGTCATGGACGTTCATTACCGTAGCTTCCAGAAGCAAGTCCTTCCCGTCCTCCAGCAGCGCAACATCGGCGTCATTGCCATGAAAAGCCTCGGAGGCAATGGGTCGATCGTCAGCAAGGCCGGAGTCTCTGTCGAAGACGCATTGCGATACGTTCTCTCTCTGCCCATTTCCACCCTGGTTTCAGGCATCGACTCGGAAAAAGTGCTCGATCAAAACCTGAAGATTATCCGAGAGTTCAAGCCCCTGACACCCGAGGAACGGGCAAAGATTGAGCAGTCCACATTAAAGGTGGCCGGCGACGGGCGGTTTGAATTGTTCAAATCATCGAAGCTGTTTGATGGACCGGTGCACCGGAAGCAGCATGGGTTTGATACCGCGATTTCTTAACGGTGATTCATGACTGAGATGGAGAGATGATCCGTCGTGTCCACCCATCGGAAAAGCCCAAATCGCGACAAGGCGTGTGGACAATCGTTGGAGAAATCGAAAAGTTTGTGGGTCCGGTTCGGGGTGCCGTATCCGCGAAGTACGAGCATGGAACATGATCTCTTGGCTTTCTTGCCAAGCGTTCCCGGCGATTGTCCAAACGCCCCGGCTTTTCAAAATCAGTCTTGATTCCACGAACGGGCGCCTCGATGCGGCCTACTCGCACGTCTTTGATTTCCCTCTCATTATTACGCTCCAGTTCGCCGCTTTGGAACGCAAGAACGCCGATGCGAACCGTACGCATCTCGTCGGTTCCGTACCTGGGCCTGCCGGCCAATTCGACGGCCTTCGCATTCCCAGGTTTGGGAATGGGCGATAGAATCCGCAACGCTTCGCTCCCGCATTGTCTGAATGAGCGAATGGATGGAATAGGGTAAACGACGATCAAAAAAGGCGAATAGGCGATCTGGTCAAGGATGGCCAGATCCAGATGCTTTGAGCAGCGTTTAAGGGCGCAACAGGGAAGGATTCCCGGCGTGATCGATGTCGGTAGGTGTCCGAAGTGGGACGCGGGAAAACGGTCCCGCAGATCGATTCTCTTCGCGGCGTGTCTGCTCCTGGCGTTCTCGTCTGGGTGCGCCACGATGCGGCTCCATGCCCCTTCACTCGACTTGCGACCTTGTTCGGATGGATACGCTTACACCGCGGACGGCTGGCGGCTGGGGGTGCGTCACTTTCGGCCGGTCGCGCCCGACCCCGATAAGCTACCGGTCGTGCTTTGCCACGGACTCGGGCTCAATGGCAC
>JAYVYS010000346.1:0-6972 GCA_043784005.1 Isosphaeraceae bacterium | reverse complement strand
ATGACGCGAGAAATCACACACATGAAGGCATTCATGGCCGCGCTCGAAAGCATGGGCAAAGACCCGCTTTCGATCGGCGAGATCCCTCCGACTCCGGGTATCGTTGATGAGTTTTTCAATGACTCCACCGGCACGGGCGATCACGGTGAGATCGACGCCAGAGGCCCCTGGAATGAGGGGAATGGCTGGAAATTCGTCGACTCACCGGCGTTCCGAGAAATCGGCAAGAAGCGCGTTCCGAAATAGCGCGCCGCTGGTTCGGAATCTCATCCTGGAGACGGAAACGGGACGGGCGTTCCGACTTTTTTCGCAAGCTCGACCAGCCGTTCCCAATGTGCGTTTTCCAATGGGATTCCCTCGGTCGAACGAATCGCATACGTCATGCGTTCAGGGTCGCCGGGCAACGTGATTTTTTCGACTCCCGCGGCGCGAGGCGTCTCACGGAGGTATTCAACAAGCTGACTTGATTCGCCGATCAGGGCGTCCGACCCGGCGAAATGCTCAGGCGCGAAGGCGATAAAGAGAACGTTGTTCCCTTTGACGGACGGCGCTCCAGGATGGGCGGCGCGGCCTCCGGATAGTCCCGCGGTGAGCATGTCGAGGATCATCGCGAGGCCAAATCCTTTGTAGGCCTGAGCGCCTCCCATGGGGAGAATCGACCCCAAGGGCTCTTGATAGAGTACAGCAGGGTCGCGCGTCGGTTTGCCTTGAGAATCAAGGAGCCATCCTTCGGGGACGGGCTCTTTGTTGATGTGGTAAACCCGTACTTTTCCCTCGGCGGCGACGCTCGTCCCGAAGTCCAGGACGACAGGCTCTCCATTCGTCGGGATCGCGGCACACAACGGATTCGTGCCGAGCCTGGGAGCGACGCCGCCCGGTGGTGCCACACGCTGGCCAGCGCCACAATTATTCACGGTGGCAATCAGGATCAAACCCTGTGTCGCGGCTTTCTCTGCATATTCTCCGAGCCTGCCGATGTGTCCGAAATTCCTTGCGGAACCCGCCGCCAATCCGAGTGCCTTCGCCTTCGGAACAATCAGTTCAAGCAACCGATGCGCCTGCACCTGCCCGAACCCCCACTGTCCGTCGCAGACGATGGCGGCGGGGGTCTCATGCTCGATCTTTAGTTCGACGCCAGGTTTGTACTCTCCTTTTTCCAGAAAGCCAACGTATTGCGGAACCCGCATGACACCATGAGAATCGTGACCACGGAGGTTCGAGCCGACGAGGCTTTCGGCAACCGTCCGAGCCTCGTACTCCGAAACTCCGGAATCTCGGAAGAGCGCGCTCACAAAATGGATCAATACGGAGGCGGGAAACGTCGGCATGGCAAGGCGTCCTAGTCTTCGCGAACGTTGTCAAATCGTAGAAAGTGATCTTACGCGGTCGAGAGGTATTTGCAATCCGGGCGTTTCCGCGTTCGAATGGGACATCGCAAGGAAAACGAATCCGCTCACGACGAGGAACCCACTCCATGGCGCATCGCATCACAACTGAGACTCGCGGAGACCGAACGGTTTACACCCTCCACGACGACACCTCCAAAGCCTCGGCCTCAATCCTCCCTTCGTACGGGTTCAACCTCTTTGATCTTCGCCTCCCCGTCGGTAAAGCGGTGATGCCGATTCTCGATGCGTTCCCCGACTTCGCCGAGAACCCTCGCTCGCCCGGTCGCAACGGCACTCCCGTGCTCTTCCCTTTTCCAAATCGGGTCAAGGAAGGGAAGTTCACGTTCAAGGGCAAGACATACGCGCTCCCGATCACGAATGGATCCAACGCGATCCACGGGTTTGCCTTGAGTGCCCCTTGGGATGTGATCAACCAGTCGACAGAGGGGGGCGAGGCCTCGATTACAGGCCATTATCAGATCTCGAAGAATTCTCCCGAGAGCCGCGAACAATGGCCGACGGACGCCTCGCTCAAAATTCGCTACGGCCTCTCAGGACGCAAGTTGACGATGACCGTGACCGTTACAAACCCGACTGCGGATGACCTCCCTTACGGATTTGGCGTCCACCCATACTTTCGCTGCCCGTTCCAGCCGGGGGGAGATTTGTCGAAAACCAAAGTGATCGTTCCCGCGGCCCGTTACTGGGTTCTCGATGACTTTGTTCCGACTGGTGAGACGAAACCTGTGGACTCCCGGCTCGACTTCCGCAAAGGTCAGCCGATGAAGGGCCTGAAGCTCGACGACGTACTTGCTGGCCTATCGTTCGACGGTGATAAATGCGTCTGCCGGCTCGTGGATGAAACACTTAATGCCGAGTTCAGACTCTCGTTCGATCGAAGCATCCGCGAGCTTGTCGTTTACACGCCGCCTGGCGATGGAAACGTCATCTCACTCGAGCCCTACACCCAGACAACCGACGCGGTGAATCTGGCGACAAAGAAGATCGACGGCGGGCTCAGGGTTCTCGGCCACGGCAAGTCGGACACGTTCGCCATTACAATGGAAACGGTCGATTAAGGCCGACTTGGTGTCGGGAAAACGTCGTCTCCTCATGGCCGAGAAGCGCTGATTACTTTAGGATGGGTTGAAGATGGAGAAACCGGAAGGACCGGCTCCATCGCGACCTTTCGATTGACCCGGTCCACTGGCCGAGGGTTGCCGCTCTTCACGAATTTTGAATCGCCAGATCGTCGAAGGGATCGCTCATGGAGCCGCAACCGCTCGGGTCTTCATCCCCCGAAGACCTTCAAAACTTGCGTATCGACGTCCTGAGGCAAGCCGTCGCGATCTACATGGTATTGTCCTACCCGGAAGGCGTACTTCCCGCGAACGTGGCAGGCCGTCTGAATTGGCCCGAAGAAGCCGACGCGGAGCAACTGCTTGGCAAGCCGCCATTCGAGATTTCCGGGGTCAACAAGTCAACCGGAACGCCGATCTTCGCCCTCAGACTCGGCAATGCGCGTTATCCCCACATGAAGCTGCAAATCCAACCCTGGCCAAACTCCTCGGGGTTTTTGCTCTCGGTGAACACCCACGACCAGGTACTGGCACTCGATCCAAATGCACAGGGGCTTCCGGCCTTCAAAGAGATCCAGACCGAGAATCAGCGTCTAAAGGAAGTCATTGAACAAGCCTGGGACGACGCCAGGCTTCCCACCTTCCTCCGCTATCTTCGTGAATACATTGAAAATCGTGGTAAGGATGCTGGTTGACCCCACTCATCCCGCGCGTGAATTGACGGACTTCAGCGAAAGGGATTTTCGCGGCAGCGTGAACGCGAATGTGGACCCTGCGCCCGGTTCGCTCCGAAGTTCCACTCTGCCACCATGCATCTCGACGAAACGTTTGACCAGGCAGAGTCCCAGCCCGATCCCCTTTTTGCAGAACTCAAAGTCCCCCGAGGAATGATGCATGGTGTCGAACCCGGTAAAGAAGGGTTCGAACATATAGGGCTGTGTCGCGGAGTCGATACCGACCCCTTCGTCGGTGATTTCGATGCGGATCTCATCGACCCCTTTGGCGTGCGCCGCGATTTTGATCACGCCTTCATCGGGTGTGAATTTGATAGCATTGATCAGGAGGTTTGTGAGCACATCGGCGATCTTTTCGGCATCAAGCTCGGCCACGCCGAGGTCGGCATCGAGCTGGAACTCGATGTGCTGTCGACGCGCGATCAAGAAGGGGTTCATCTGTTCGACCACCCCGTGGATCAAAGGAGCGAGCACCGTCTGTCGAAGGTCCAACGGATGGTCGAGGTCATCGGTGCGAACGAGCTTGAGCATACGCTCGACCACTCCTGCGAGCCGTTTGCCCGCGAATTGAATTCGGTCGATCCAGTTCCGCTCGGTAGGAGAAGCCTTCTCTCCCTGAGTCAGACGCCAAAGCTGGGTCATTCCCAACATCACCGTCACGGGCGTATTCAGTTCGTGGCTCGCCACTTCAATAAAGGCACTTTTGAGACGGTTGGCTTCCTGTAGACGCTGGTTCGTCTCTTTCAGATCTTTCAGGAGCCGCGTCTTTTCGACAATGAGATCGCGTTGTTCGATCGCCTGACGGACCACCGCCTGAAGTTCATCGGGGTCCCAAGGCTTGGAGATATAGCGAAAGACGCTTCCTTGATTGATCGCGTCGACAACCGCCTTGATATCGGCGTAGGCCGTGAAGAGGAGACGGGTGGCCTCGGGACGGAGTCTGCGCGCGTGTCGTAAGACCTCGACGCCGGTCATGCCGGGCATTCGCTGGTCGGACATCACCACCTGGATGTCTTCAGAAGATTGAAGAATTTGGAGTGCGTCGATTCCACGTTCACACGTCAGGACGCGATAGTCCAGACGAAGAAGGTCGTGAACGGAATGAAGAACCTCCGCTTCATCGTCAACGACCAAAAGTGTCGGACGTGTGGCTTTCATGCCGATACGCCTCCGATCGCGTCGCGAGTCAGGACAGTCCGGGCGGTTACAAATTTCATGCCCGGACCGGCTGCGGCCCCTCGGCGCGGAAACGTTTGATCAACGTGACTTCATTGCCAACGTTGTTATATCGTAGCTCATCGACCATGCCCTTGCAGATCATCAGCCCGAACCCGCCTGCACGAAGTCCGAGTTTGTCACGCACGTCAAGATGGGTGAACGGGTCGCCGGGAGCGGCGGCATGAGGTAATTTGCTCATGTCGAACCCGTGTCCCTGGTCGCGAACGACAATTTCGAGGTGGTCGGTGAAGACTCTGTAGCGAATCGTGACAAGGCGGTCACTCTGGTGGCGGTTGCCCCACTCAATCGCGTTGTGGGCCATTTCCATCACGGCCTGACGCAGGTGCATCACCTGCTCTTGGTCGAGCGGAGTCTCCCGGCAGAGGTGAATCAAAAAATCGTTCAGGTCGTTCAGGAGGGTGATTTCGCTGTTGATTTCAACATGAATTTCGCCGTGAACGTCGGCCTTATTCATCTCGGTGCGCCAGGCGCAGGCGGCATCAATGGCGGAATAGAGATCATCAATTCCGTAAGGTTTTGTGAGATAGGCGTTCGCCCCGACCCGGAATCCGTGGATCCGATTAACGACGTCGGTCAAGGCCGTCAGCATCACGATCGGAGTGAGCATGGTGGCACGGTCGGTCCGAAGCCGCCGGCAGACGTCGAAGCCGGTGATGTCGGGCAACATCAAGTCGAGGAGCACAACGTCGGGCTTCCGTTTTCGGGCTTCCTCAAGACCGGTAAGTCCGTCGCCAGCAATCACCGGTTCGATGCCGCGGAGCCGCAGCATGCTGTAGACCATTTCAGCCTGTTCCGGATTGTCCTCAACGATGAGAGCGGTAACCATCGCGGGTTGCTCCGGGCTGGGCCGGATGATCGGGGCCGAGCGGCCCTTCGAGATCCCGGCATCGAACCAAACCTGTCCCGATTACGTACCATTCGAAACGGTCAGAAACTCGGCTCGATGATTCAGACGTGTAACTCGACGACGTCGGAATCGTACAATTCATGGTCGCGTTTGACCGTTTGCCCTTCAAAAACTCCGGTTCCCCAGACTCGGGCGAATTTCAGTGTCTTTTCCAAGTCGCGATGAACCTCCCGAGCGAGGTCCAATACTGTGCTTCCAACTGGGAGAGTGAAGGGTTTTTGCCGATCAGGTGGCTTGCCCGGAACTTTTGTGTAAATTCGATAAACTCCTAGTAGATCGTACGAGGCGCGACGCAAGGCGTCCAGACCCTCCCCGGTCCTCGCCGACACGGATTGGATCGGAAATCGCGCGCCGAAGCACTCGCGAACGAATTCGAGACGGTCCAAAGCCCCATCGCTGTCGGCCTTGTTCGCGATTAGCAATGTCAGGATGTGTTGCACGGATTCATCGTCGACATCGAACGGCAATTCCCCGACGAGTTCGGTATGTGATTGAGAGAGTCGATCAAGAGTCGCCTCCGCGGCGTCGATCACATCGTCGCTTTCCAGGTCCAGGACCAGGAGGGCGGCGTCCGCCGAACGAATCACGCTAGGAACCCAGGCCTCGAAGAAGTCGTTCGAGACCGGTGGCAAGTCGACCAACTGCACCTTGACGTCTTCCCACTGCATCATGCCGGGATAAGATGCCCGCGTGGTGAAAGGGTAGGGCGCGACTTCAGGATGCGCGTTGGTCAAGGCGGCAAGCAGTGCGCTCTTTCCGACGTTCGGGCCTCCCACAAGGGTGATCTGGCCTGCTCCTTCGCGAGGAACCCTCTGGCTGACACCGATCTTCTTGCCAACGAATTTCGCGCCTTCGATCTCATCTTTAACGCGGCTGATCTTCTGTTTCAGGTCCGATTGGAGCTTTTCTGTCCCTTTGTGTTTAGGGAGAAGGCGGAACAGTTCTCGAAGCGCTTCCAGGCGGAGCGCGGGCGTGCCGGCGTTTCGATACTTATCCTCGGCCTTGCTATATTGCGGAGGGAGGTTCGCGGGCATCCTCGGAGTTCGCTCCACGATCCCATGAGAGACAGCCGACCAACGGATTGCAGAGGCTAACGTCAACAGTAGGTCAAATCAAGAAAAAGCCGGTTTTGGTTTGAGAGACGCACGTTGCGATCTCATTCACGGATAGGCATGCAAAAAGCCTCATCAAAACCACGAAATTCGAGACCATATTAAGAGGCGAATATTGAGGCAGCCGTTTCGGGCTTCCGCGTTTGAACTCGACTGTCGTCTCTCGAGTCGTGTCCTTGCTCCTTTGGAAAATGAGAATGAAACGGTCCTGGACAGGCATTGCCCGCGTTGACAGGTTTGGCAGTACCGGCTAAAGTCCCGCTGCACGTCGCAACTGTTGGCGACGGGGGCGATGCGTGCCCCGCATCTTGAACAAACACCTCGAATGGCACGTGTTCCAGCCTCATTCGGCGGCGGTAGAAGACACACGCTCGGGCGATCCCATGGACGGGGACGCATTCCGGCGGGCGTCTCTCAAGACGGGCGAGGGTGGATCATGGACGATGTCCCTCCCGGTCCGACGGGCCCGGGGCCGCGGAGGCCGGCTCTCTCGATCGTGATACCCGTGCATAA
>JAYVYS010000345.1:0-8017 GCA_043784005.1 Isosphaeraceae bacterium | reverse complement strand
GCACACAAGCGGGCCTGTTCATCAATGGCGAGGGTTACAGGCACTGCCCAGAGGCGGTCGTCGGTCGGGCGATGGGGCGGGCTCGACCAGACCGCTCTGAGTCGGTTCCCCCCTTCGTCCAGCGCTCCGTGGAGGCGAGAAATCAAAGGGCCGAGCAAAAGAGAGACTGCTGTCAGAATGCCGACCGGGTTCGAGGCCATCTGGAAGACGTGATGAACGGCGTGTCCGGAGCCGTCGCGCACAACGCCATAGCTGACCCGTTTGCCGGGGTGGAGTGACACACTTTCGAACACTGGCTCGACGCACGCCTTTTTCAAGGCCCGAGGGATCGCGCCTTCGGGTTCTCCTAGAATGACAACCACGGGAGCCGTGAGCGCGCGGTCGAGGGCGGCGGGGAGTTCTCGCTCGGTGACCGCGCCGAGATCGTGAGCGGTCGCGCCCCAATGCAAGCATGGCGCGACGACCGTTGGCCCGGCGGCGTTCCGTTCCCGGTGCATCACGGGGGCCTCTCCCGGCCCGACGAGGTGGTCGCCCACCGAGAGCACAGCCACGCGTGCCCGACGATGGCAAAGCGGATGGACGCACCCCTCGGCGGCGAGCAAGGCGACCATCGGCAACCTGAGCCGGACTCCTGCGGCCGCGATCTGGGTTCCCGCTTTGAGGAAATAGCCTCGGGTGACGACGCTTTGCCCTGGAGTTGATGTGCGCAAGACCACCACTTCGCGAGGGGCACCGACGCCGGGCTCGGGACGGCTGTCCTCGGTCCGGATGATGGTGTCGGCCCCGACGGGCATGGGATCACCGGCGGCCACGTGTGTGGTCTCTCCTCGGACGAGAATCAGTTCGGCGGTTTTGGCCCCGGATGAGCGTCGTCCTTTCTTCGGAACGATCACGTCGAGGGTCGCGCCCGGCTCGGTGTCGGCGGCGAGCGCGGCGTATCCGTCATGTCCTGCGCGATCGAAGGGAGGTAAATCGACATCGGCCATCAAGGGCTCGGCCAGGACCAAGCCTTGCGCTTCGGTCAGGGTTACCTGGATGGCCTCACCTGGGACAGCCTCTTCCAAAATGCGCGCGAGCGCCTCGCCCAGCGATAACATAAACGACTGTCCCATCACGGGTTCAAACCTGCGCCGGGTCCTCCCGGCGGGCCGGCTCTTGAGGAGGATTCCCTCCCACCGACCGGAACGTCGCATTGTATCGCGGAGTGGGTTCCGGCCAAGGCCGATTGCCTGTTTGAGACCCGAAGCCAGACTTTTCGCGACTCTCGGGCGAATTCATTGGGCGCGTCCGGCCTTTTCGTCCGATTCAGTAGGTGTGATCGAAGCCCGACGACCGCGCTGACCGGACGGCTTAACACCGTGTGGTTGTGTGGGAGAACATGGTTCGGGTTGAGGTAGGGATTTTCTGAAACGTGACGGCGGTCGAGCACCCCGGACCAGGATCGGTCGGGCCGCCGAGCCGAGAAACCCAAGGAGGGTGGTAACAATGTGGTCCCCCCGCATGGGATCGCAGTCGCTGCCGGTCAACGGCAGGCGCCTAGCGGTTTGGGCGGCTCTGGCGATCGGCTGGGTATTGCCGTCGACGGGTTGCCAGGTCGAATACGCGGGCATGACACTGCCTTCGGGCAAGTACATGCACGACGACGTCCAGTATCTCCCCCCGGGGCCTGACTTCCCCTGGGCGAATACGCAGGCCGCGACACAACGGGCCAAGATGCAGGCGATGGGCATGGAAGTCGCCCCGCCCGCCGGATCGGCTCCCACCAGCGCTCCGGTTCCCGCGGGTGCCCGGGGAGGTCAAGGGGGCGACATGAACGGCCCGATGAACGAACCTGGCGTCACGCCGATCCCGGCTCCTCCGGCCCCGGGTGCGGATACGCCGGTTCCGCCCCCGCCGGCCGCCAATCCTTGACCGACGGTAATCCCCGACGACCCGGTCGTGATCGACCCGACCGGGCCTCGTCTTGATAAAATCACCCCCTTCGCGACGCGACCTGCGACCGTGTACCCTCAGGATGAGGGAGCCGGACGCGGGCCGCGAGCGTTTGCGCGCCGTTGACTCCCATTTATCGAGCATTTCAACGTGACCGACCCGAACAGCCTCATGCCCGTCCAGGATGGCTACGCAGCTTGGGCGTCCCTTTACGATGAGGACGGAAACCCGCTCATCGCGCTGGAAGGCCCGGCAGTGAGAGCGTGGTTGGGTCCGATCGCCGACCGTATCGCGCTCGATATCGGCTGTGGCACGGGCAGGCACACGGAGGCGATTCTGGACGCCAGGGCCTCATTGGTTGTCGCCCTTGATCTGACCCCGGAGATGCTCGAACGCGCTCGGTTGAAGCTCGCGGGACGTTCTGCCCACTTCGTGCGTCACCGGCTTCCGCAACCCCTCCCTTTTCGCGCCGAGACCTTTGATCTCGTGGTTCTCGGGCTGGTCGCCGAGCACCTTGATACGCCCGCGCTCGCTCTCGCGCTCGGCGAAGTGGCCCGAGTCCTGAAACACGGTGGACGTTGCATCCTCTCGGCACTTCACCCGGAGCTAACCGGCGAAGGTCAGACCGCGCGTTTCATCGACCCCAATACGGGCTTGCGGCGGCTCATCACGACCTACCATCGCACCGAGGATGAGTACCTGCAAGCGGCGGATCGCGCCGGATTGATTCGTGAAGCCGTTCGTTCGCTGGTCGTTCCCGCCGAGCTAGCCGAGCGCTTTCCTCGTGCGGGACGATATGTCGGCAGAAACCTTGGTTGGGTCGCGTGCTGGTCGAAGCGCGAAGGAGTTTGATACGGGCGCAAGCGAAAACCCGGCGCTTCGGTGAGCGCCGGGTCTTTGAATGATTGGGAGTGCGTGGAGCGGAACTTGCTCCCGCTTTCCAAACTCAGCCGATGCCGTTCGGGGTTCCCGAGGAGGTTGTGGTGACGGTGGGCGTCGATGTATGTGGTTGCATCGCGAGCGCGTAACGAATATTAGCGGGAGCCATGCTCATCGAAGGCGCCTGAGCGGCATTCATCGCCTGGGCTTGCCAATACTTCGTCGAGATGTTGCCCAGAGCGGTTTCAAACGCGAGATCGGCCGCCTGATCCTTTGTCGGGTTCGCGCCGCTGGTGTAGTTCGCGGCGAACGTGTCCGCCGCGGACTTCATACTGGCGACGTCGCTGGCGGCCAACGTACCCAGAGAGCCGAAGCCGAAGATGTCACCGGTCTGCGCGGCGGGGATTGACGTCAGGCGGTAGATTCCCGGAACGTTCGCGTTGAGTGCTGGGTCGATATTCGGACCGGTCAGAGAGCTTCCCAACGTGTTCATGGCCGACTGAAGCGTCTTCCAGGCGGCGGAGTCCTGTTTCGGGTTGGTGCCGGAAGTGTAGGTGCTCGCGAAAGTATTGGCCGCGGTCTTGAATTGAGCGACGGCATCCGACGAGGCGACGTTGGTTCGGCTCCAAACGCTTAACGCGACATCGGTCAGCCCCGTTTGCAGTCCGGTGACGGCGGCGGCGTCTTTGGTTGAGTCGGCACCACTTGTATAATTCGTTGCGAAGGTATCGATCGACGACTTGAAGGACGCGATTTCCGAGGCATTCAACGTCGCGCCGAACATCCCCGCGGGGGGTGCCACTGGCGGGGCGATCGTTCCAATGGGAGGCAAGAGCGTTGTGGGATCGATCCCGGAAGGCCCCGTGATCGGCGACTCGGACGATGCGAGCGAAGAGGTCGAGATCGTGGTTTTGTTCGGGCCGTTACCGAACGAGTTAGGTACTTCCCGTCCCTTGAAGATACCACTTCTAAGGGTGCTTTCAGTCGACCCCGAACTGATGCTGGGATTTTGCCCGATCGACGAGAGCGGAACGGATGTTGTCGTCACCCCCGTTGTCGGTGTCGTGGGCTGAACGAACTTGAGGGGGGTGACCGATGCGATCCGGGAATTGCCGGTCCCTGCATTCAGGGTCCTGATCGCCGTGGTGACAGCGCCCGATTTCGCGGGGGTCGTGTAAGTTGTGCCGACCGCCCCACCGAGCACGATCGTTTGATGGACCTTTGCTTTGTGTCGGACGACCTGGATATGAATCCCGTGAACTTTGATCGTCGGGAGATGGAGTGAGAGCCCACTCAGCAAGGCCCGGTCTTCGAGCCCTTCCAGGGGGCTACCGAGGAAGGTCTTCCGTGTTTTCCTGCTCATCTCCCGCTCCCTCGACGACAACGGACCCGGACCGGCCTTCCTGGACGGTCTCCGACTCCGGGCTTACAACCCGCGCCGGCCCTCGATCATTGCAATCATCGACAGCGAAGTCTTTTCGGCTTGACCCATTTCGCCGAAAACTTCGTCAAGGTCATTCCCGCTCGGTTAACCGAAACCACCCTTGCGACTGGCATGGGCATGAGGACTCCCCGCGCGTAAAGTGTTTAACAGAGCGCGGACGGCTGAAGAGCGGATGATTGGATAAGTGCATCGATCACAGCCGGCCGATGTAAACGAGTCGGATGACCGCTGGCAGAGACGGAGCGGCCAATTTTCACGCTACGAAGGCCCTGAGTTTGCCAACGATGCCCACCAACACCTTGAACCGCACCCGACTTCACGACCGATTGACACGCGAAACCCGCGGCGAAGTTGCTTTCGACCTGGGCACGCGGATGCTCTATTCCACGGATGCGAGCCTCTATCAGATTGAACCTCTCGGCGTCTACCTGCCGCGCTCCGCCGCCGACGTCGAAACGGCCGTCAAGATCGCCGCCGAGGAAGGGGCTCCCATCGTTCCACGAGGGGCGGCGACGAGCCTCTCGGGACAGACCATTGGGCCGGCGGTCATCATCGACTTCTCAAAATACCTCAACCGCATCGGCGTCGTGGATAAAGACGCGATGAGCGTGCGCGTCGAGCCGGGGGTCGTTCTCGACCAGCTCAACGCTCACTTGAAGCCCTTGGGCTTGATGTTCGGACCCGATGTCTCCACGTCCGACCGTGCCACGATCGGCGGGATGATCGGCAATAACTCGGCAGGGGCTCGCTCACTTCGTTATGGCAAGACCGTCGATCACGTCCGGGCTCTCGACGTTGTCATGAGCGACGGAACCCCCGCGCTCCTCGGACCGGTCGAAGCCTCGGAACTCGACGCGATTTGCAACCGCCCCGACATCATCGGCCGCGCCCACCGCGCCGTGCGCGATATCGTGGCGGCCCATCGCGGGGCGATCGCCTCGAAATTCCCCAAGATCCTTCGGCGCGTCAGCGGTTATAACCTCGACGAGTTCATCCCCGGCCTTCCTGTCCGCGCCGAGGGCTGGGTCGATGACCCCTGGAAATTCAACCTCGCCAAGTTGATTGTGGGGTCGGAAGGAACGCTTGCCGTTGTTCGCGCGGCACACCTCAAAGTCGTGCCGATCCCCGCCGCGCAAGGGTTGGTCGTCCTCTCATTCGCGACCATCCCCGCCGCGCTTGATCGCCTTGCCGAGATGGTGGCGACGGGTCCTGTGGCCGTTGAGATGCTCGACAGAATGATTCTCGACCTCGCCGCGTCAAACCCGCTTTATGCGAAGAAGCTCACTTTCGCCGAGGGCCGCCCCGCCGCCGTCCTCGCCGCTCTCTTTTATTGCGACAGTGCCGAGGAACTCGCCGTTCGCGCCGATGACCTTGCCCGCAAGTTCGAGGGCCGACCTGGTGTTCTGGGTGTTCAGAAGTGCCTCACGCCCGCGTCTCGCGATGACTTCTGGAAGGTCCGTAAAGCCGGCTTCTCCCTGCTCATGGCGATGGTGGGTGACTCCAAGCCCGTGGCGTTCGTCGAGGATACGGCCGTCTCTCCGGAAAAGCTCCCCGAGTTTTACGAGCGATTCTTCAAGATCGTGGGTAAGCAAGGGCTTCAAGCCGCGTGTTATGGACACGCCGACGTGGGTTGTCTACACATCCGGCCGATCATTAATGTGAAGACCGAGGCGGGTGTCGATTCCTTGCGGACGATCGCGCGCGAAGTTTCGGATCTCGTGGCCGAGTTCGGCGGCGCGATGAGTGGCGAGCACGGCGACGGCCTGGCCCGCAGCCTCTGGAACGCGAAACTCTTCGGCCCCGAGGTTTACTCCGGCTTCGAAGCCGTGAAGCGCGCGTTTGATCCGGCGAACTTGATGAATCCCGGTAAGGTCGTCGCGTCGCCCGACCCTGGCGAGAGTCTCCGGATTGGCCCGAGCTACCATCCGATCGAACCCGAGACGACGGCGTTTGACTTCTCCAACCAAGGCGGATTCGCCGGCGCGGTGGAGATGTGCTCGGGAGTGGGAGCCTGCCGCAAGACGGATACCGGGACGATGTGCCCGAGCTACATGGTCACGAAAGATGAGATGCACACGACGCGGGGCCGCGCCAATGCGCTGCGGCTCGTGATGTCGGGAGGCTTGCCGGAAGGGGGTTGGTCCAACGAAACGCTCCACGAGGCGCTCGACCTTTGCCTTCAATGCAAGGCCTGCAAGAGCGAATGCCCCTCCAACGTCGATATGGCCAAGCTGAAGGCGGAAGTTTTGCATCAATCTTACAAGAGTCGCCCGGTGCCGCTGGGTTCGCTCTTGATGGGACATATCAACACCTTGAACCCCTTAGGATCGGCGATGGCTCCGATCGCGAATTGGACGCTACGGCAACCGGCCTTCAAATGGCTCTTTGAAAAATGGATTCATATCGACCGTCGTCGGACGTTGCCCCTTTTCGAGGCGAACCATCTTCGAAAATGGTTCAAAAGGCACGTCCCCCACGTGAAGGCGGGAACGCGCGGCACGGTCTTGCTTTTGGACGACTGCTTCACGACCTACAACACCCCGGACGTCGGCCGCGCGGCGGTTCGCGTTTTGGAAGCGGCGGGTTACAGGGTCGAGCTTGCGGGGCTCTCATGCTGTGGCCGTCCTGCGATCTCGAAAGGCCTGCTCGATCTCGGACGCGAGCTTGCGCGAGAGAATGTGCGAAAGCTCGCCCCTTACGCGAAGCGAGGCGTGCCGATCGTGGGAGTCGAGCCGAGTTGCTTGTTGACACTCGTCGACGAATACCGCGACTTTCGTCTCGGCCCGGACGCTGAGATTGTCGCGAATGCGGCGATCCTGGTTGATGCGTTTATTGGAGATGCGGAGCGCGTGCCCGAGTTGCCGTTAATGCCTCGCGAGGGTCGTGTGCTTCTCCACGGACATTGCCAGCAAAAGGCGTTGGTGGGGACAGCGGGAACGGTCGCGGCTTTAAAACGTATTCCGGGTCTGGAAGTGAAGGAACTTGACTCGGGATGTTGCGGAATGGCCGGGTCGTTCGGTTATGAGCTTGGCCATTATGATGTGAGCAAAGCCTTGGCCGAGCGCGTGATCTTGCCGGCGGTCCGGGCCGAGCCGAAGTCGCTATTGGTCGCGCCTGGGTTTTCATGCCGGAGCCAGGTGCATGGATTGGCGGGGGTCGAGGCATTGCATCCGATCGAGTTGATCGCGGGGCAGTTGGTGGATGAGGGGCGTTGATCGAGTGTCTTCTGACTTGTACAAAGGGTCGCTGAACCGATGGAACGACCACACGATCTTTGTCGGAAGGTATTCACATACACCGGAAACCGCGATATCGCGATCCGGGCGATCCGCGAATGCTTTGGGCTCGACCTTCGCCAGGCGGAATTGGTCATGCGGCAGGTGGAGGGCACCGAAACTTCGCCCGCCGATGAGGGAGAACGACTGGTCGACACTAACGGCCAACGTTTCGTAATCTGGGGGGCACAAGGGGTGGTAGGCCTCTTCAGTGGAACCATCGGATTCATCGTGTTGGCGTGCATTTTTAGAGGAACCCATTCGACGAGCGTAGATCCCGTGCTACTGAGCTTGTTGCCAGTCATTCTCATATCAGGCTTTAGCGGCGGACTGACGAATTGGATCGCGGAAAAGGGTCGGCCTGTGTCGCTCGGAAAATGGGCTGGGGGCCGAATGGCACTGAGCTAAGGATAAGCCGAAGTGACCAAATGACTTGAGAAAATAAGGGCCTCCCGGCACGATGGTGTTGCTTGACGACCCCATCATG
>JAYVYS010000344.1:0-3209 GCA_043784005.1 Isosphaeraceae bacterium | reverse complement strand
AGGCGACCAGATCAAGTGGCGCTTCACCACGACAGATGCGCGAATTAAGCTCCGTCGGCTCTACCCGGTGCTTTAAGCTTGGCAGTCCACTACGCTCATTAGAAAGTACAAAGTCGAGTTGAGGCCAGAAGTTCGGCGATGGCGACGACCTCTTCGCGTGTGGCTTCCATGAGGACATCAGCGATCCACTGGGCTTCCGCCCGCTGTTGGGGAGTAAGCGTCGGGCGAAACAAAGGGCACCTCCGTGCATGCATACCCATCGGGAAAACTGACCAACCCATTGATGCTCGTTGTCGTACAAAATTTTCCATTAACTTTCGAGACGCTTACCCTTTTTCTTCAGCAATTCGTCTGACAGACTATCCGGTAAGGACGGCTCTTCGTAAACTATTTCCAGATTTGGAGGTGCGCACACACAAGCGACGACGGAGCATGGTGTGTCGTATCGACTCCTTCGCTATACTGCAGGGACTTGTGGATCATCAGGATTCGGCGCGCTGAGTTCCATGCCGACTCCGGAAGTTTTTCTAATTTCGCCGCCGGAGGTCCAATGCGACCGGCCATGTCCCTCGCGTTTCTTGTATTAGGGTTTGCCTTCGCGCCGAACGTGGTCGGGAAGGACGCGGTCGAGCCAGACGAGTTCAGCAACAAGGTCCGGCCGATCCTGGCGAGGCATTGTTTCAAATGCCATGGCCCCGACGAGAAGGCGAGGAAAGCGGGCCTCCGGCTCGACGTGCGGAGCGAGGCGGTCAAGCCGACGAAGTCGGGAGTCACGGCGATCGTTCCCGGTCGACCCGACGATAGCGAGATCGTGAGTCGCATCTTCGCGGAAGCCGACGACGAATTGATGCCACCCCCTCGGGCCAAGCTCCCACTCAAGGAAGGCGAGAAGCACGTCTTGAAGAGGTGGATCGCCGGAGGTGCGGGCTACACGACGCACTGGTCGTTTGTCCCCCCATACCCGGCGTCGCCGCCTCCGGTTCGTCAGGAAGCCTGGGCCCGCAATGCGATTGATACGTTCGTCCTGGCCCGGCTCGAGAGGGAAGGGCTTTCGCCCTCGGCACAGGCCGACCGAGCCACGCTGATCCGTCGATTGTCGCTCGACCTGATCGGGTTGCCCCCGACGTCCGAGGAAGTGGATGCGTTCCTCCGGGACGAATCGCCCGACGCCTACGGGGCACTGGTCGATCGGCTCCTGGCGTCGCCCCGTCATGGCGAACGGTGGGCGCGTCGCTGGCTAGACCTCGCCCGATATGCCGACACGAACGGCTATGAGAAGGACCGCGTCCGTTCAATTTGGCCCTACCGCGACTGGGTGATCGAGGCCATCAATGCGGACATGCCGTTCGATCGTTTCACGGTCGAGCAACTGGCGGGCGACATGCTGCCGGGCGATGGTCCGGGCCAAAGAATCGCGACCGGTTTCCACAGGAACACCATGCTCAACGAAGAGGGAGGAATCGACCCCCTCGAGTTCCGCTACTATGCGATGACCGACCGTGTCGCCACCACGGCCACCGCCTGGCTCGGGCTGACGCTCGGGTGCGCTCAATGTCACACGCACAAGTATGACCCGATCCCGCATCGCGAGTACTATCAGTTCATGGCGTTACTGAACAACGCCGACGAGCCGGTGTGGACCGTGCCGACCTCGGACGTCTCGAGACGCCGCACCGAAATCGAAAGGTCCATCGCCGCCCGGTTCGATGACCTCCCCAACCGGTTCCCCGCGGGCGAGAAACAAGACGACGTGGGCGCGCCGACCGTGGAGGATCGTCGGAAGGATCACCTAGAGCGAAAGCTCCGCGAATGGGTTGCGGCCGAGGAGGCGAGAGCGACGAGGTGGACCCCGCTCCGACCTATCGAGGCGAGTGCCAAAATCCCGCGATTGACCGTGGAGGAGGATGGAACCGTCTTCGCCAGCGGCGACCAGAGCAAGCGGGACATCTACAACCTCAAGTTCCAGGCCGACCTTAAAGGCATCACTGCGATCAGATTGGAGACGCTTCCCGACGTCCGGCTTCCCGAACACGGCCCGGGCCGTGTCTATTACGAAGGACCGCCAGGCGACTTCTTCCTGAGCGACTTTCGAGTGTCGGCGGGCGGGAAAACGCTACCGCTGAAAGGCGCGACTCACAGCTCCTCGGGTGCCAAGACCGAGTCCGCGTCGGCGACGATCGACGAAGACCCGCAGACCGGCTGGTCGATCGGAGGCGGTCGTGAGAGAGCGCACTGGGCCGTCTTTAACCTCGCCGCACCGATTGTCGACCGTGGGGACTTCGAGATCCGGCTTCTCTTCGAGCGCTATTACGCCGCGGGGCTCGGTAAGTTCCGGATCTCGGTGACGACGGAGGCCCGACCGATCGAGGCCCATGGAGTTCCGCCTGAGATCGAGTTGATCCTCTTCACTCCCACATCTCAGCGCACGGCCGAACAAAACGCGCGGCTTCTGCGGCAGTTCCTCGAGGTCGCGCCCGAGCTCGCCAAGGAGCGTGAGGCCATCGAGGCGCTTCGCAAGACGATGCCGAATCGCCTCACGACGCTCGTCATGCAGGAGCGACCCCCGTCGAACCCGCGCCCGACGTTCGTCCACAACCGAGGAGAGTATCTCCAGCCGACCGACCGCGTCGAGCCCGCCGTCCTCTCGATCCTGCCTCAACTCCCGAAGGACGGCCCCCGCGACCGTCTCGCGCTCGCGCGCTGGCTCGTCTCGACGGACAACCCTTTGACCGGCCGAGTCGTCATGAACCGCAACTGGGCTGCGTTTTTCGGCAATGGAATCGTCCGGACACTCGACGACTTCGGCTATCAGGGAGGGCTCCCCAGCCACCCCGAGCTTCTCGACTGGCTCGCTGTCGAGTTTGCCCGGCAGGACTGGTCGATGAAAGCGATGCACAGGCTGATTGTCATGAGCGCGACGTATCAGCAAACGTCACATGTATCCCCGGAATTGCTTGCGAAAGACCCGGAGAACCGTCTTCTCGCGCGAGGCCCCCGGGTTCGGCTGGAGGCGGAGCAGATACGGGACCATGCCCTGCGGGTCAGCGGTCTGCTCTCCGAGCGCGTCGGAGGCCCGAGCGTGTTTCCTCCTCAGCCTCCCGGCGTCACGACCGAAGGGACTTACGGCGGGATCAACTGGAAGCCGAGCGAAGGAAGCGACCGCTTCCGCCGTGGCCTTTACACGTTCAGCAAGCGAACAGCCCCCTACG
>JAYVYS010000343.1:0-3028 GCA_043784005.1 Isosphaeraceae bacterium | reverse complement strand
TCTCGGCGCGTCTGAAGCTTCAGGTATTTCGGCAAGAGCTTGATGAATGTCGGTTCATGCTCAATGTCACGAGTGGTCCGGCCGAGCATCTCTCTCGTGGGATCACACTCGCCAAGCGAACCCTCCAAGGGCTCGAGATCAAGCAGGAGGGAGGCCTTCTCAAGAATTCCTGGCTCCTTCGATTGACGACGCGTGAGCAATTACGCACCCGGCAAGACGCCGCGGAGTTGATCCTTCTCCTGGCGCGTGGCGAGGTGGACCTCGCCGGCCGTTCCGGTAACGAAATGAGCCGGGATCAAGCCTTGAAATGGGGGATCACCTGGCTCGACCGTGCCGAGCGACTCGATCCTGATCCCCCTCGCGCGCTGTATGACGACCGGGCGCGATATCACGCGGCGCGCGGCGACGCGGGGCTCGCGGCGCGTGATCGCAAACGCGCGGCCGACACCAAGCCCGTCACCGCCCGCGACTTCTCGCTGCTCGGAATGGTACTTCTTGGCCGTGGAAACATCCTTGATGCCGAAACCGCGTTGATCGAGGCGACGAATCTGGAACCCCGGCGATTCTGGGCCTGGTTCGTACTCGGCCATTCTCGGTTTGAACAGGGGCGCTTCCTCGATGCCGCCGCCGATTTTCAGGCGTGTATTCTCCTTGAACCGAAATTTGCCTGGCCGAGAATGAACCGCGGTCTCTGCCTCTCTCGTGTCGGTCGGCTCAGCGAAGCACGAACTTGCTATGAACAGGCTCTGGAGGCAAACCCTGGATTCGCGGAAGCGTGGGTCAATCTCGCGCTTGTGGATCTGGAACTTAACGACCTTCCCGCCGCCGAACGCGCAATGAAACAAGCGATCGCACGGGGGCGAACCGACGAGGCGCAACTTGTGATTCTCGCAGAAATTAAGGCGCGTAGCGGTGATACGGCGGGGGCCGAGCGGCTCTTCGCGGAGCTTCTCCGAGACAAGGGAGAGTGCCCGGCGGTGCTTGCGGCCCGAGGGATCTTCCGCGTCGATTCCGACCGAGAGGGGGCACTCGTCGACTTGCGACGTGCCAAAGAACTTGATCCCAAACATGCACGAACACGCTTAGGACTGGCGTTGGCGCTGCGCAGGGAATCGCCTCGCGAAGCACTTCGCGAAGCGGAGGCCGCCCTTGATCTGGATTCATCCTTGGTGGACGCCGTTCAGGTCCGCGCGCTTCTTCGCGCACGACTCGGGGATCTTTCCGCCCTCGACGATGTCGAACGCTTGTGTAGGCTGCAAACTCCGCACAGCCTTTACAATGCCGCGTGTGCCCTGGCCATCCTGGTGAAAACCGCCAATGAAACGCGGCTGGTCTCGCGAGCGATCGAAGTGCTCGGTCGATCGCTCAAGGTAGGGATGTCCGTTGATCTCGCGGCGGACGATTCCGACCTCGCGGTACTTCGCGTCGATCCCGCGTTCAACAAACTCATCGCGAAATTCCGAGGGTCGACGGCTCCACTGGAACGTTGAACTGACAGGGCACCCTGTGCGCGTTCGATCAACCTGATTCTCACCTCGTTCAAAAAATTAAGAACTAGTGATATCAGCAACCTTGGTTACTGCGACAGAGGCATTACCGGCCTCTCGGTCTCGAAGCGCAGGCTGAGTGGTAATTCAAGTCCATGGGCTTGAAGCTTTTCTGAGTCTCCCAAAACGTCACGGCTCGTTCCATCCGCGACGAATTGACCCGCATCTAGGAGCAGGGTGCGGTCGCAGAGATCCAGGACCATCTCCAAGTCGTGAGTTGCAATGAATTTCGTTGCTGGAAGACCCTTGATGAGCTGGATGAATTTACGTCTGCCGCGAGGGTCGAGGTTCGCCGTCGGTTCGTCGAGCACAAGCACTGAGGGACGGCACGCGAGCACTCCCGCAAGGCAAACGCGCTTCCGTTCTCCAAAACTGAGGTGATGCGGAGGTCTGTCCGCAGCCCCTTCCAAGTCGACCCTCGCCAAGCATTCGAGCGCGAGTCGCCGAGCCTCATCACGATGCACGCCCAGGTTGAGAGGACCGAACGCGACATCTTCAAGCACGGAGGTACTGAAAAGCTGGTCGTCGGGGTCTTGAAAGAGTAGGCCGACGCGGCGTCGAATCTCAGGAGCATTTCGCCGACACACCGCCAGACCATTCACCCAGACGTGAATGGCGGCGTCGGCTGCACTCTTGCCTCTGCGACCCTCCCCGTGCGCATGGACCGTCGGCCGTTCATGGCCGGGCAGCAGGCCGTTGAGGTGAAGCAATAGTGTGCTCTTCCCAGCGCCGTTGGGACCGACCAGCGCGACGCTTTCCCCCGGAAGAATCGTCATATTCACGCCTCGCAGCGCGTGCCGACCATCCGGATAGTAGTAGTGAAGGTCGCGGACGAGTAAGGACGGCTCGGGAGTCTGAGGAGTCGTCGAGTCGGTCGTCATCGATCATCCGGACGGTAAGGGCCATGGTCTCGAAGGGGAGGGGGCGGAACGGACGGATCACGACGACTCATCAAGGGTCCTCAACGTTCCATTCCAACCGCGCGATAGCATCGCGGCGTGAACACGTTCGGAACGCTCGAACGAGCGCAGGAAAAGCACGCCGATCAAGCCGGTGAGAATTCCCCAATCGAGTCGACCGGAGCGCCTGAATGTCCGCGCTCGTCGCGCCTGAACCATCCGATCAAGCGCGTCGATGAGCAGAAAAAGGTAACGATACATGAATTGGAGAGTTGCCACCAGAGTCAGCGGGACCCCCAGCTGCCTCAACCCGCGAAGAAGCTTGTGGAAGGGTGTCACGTGCGCGAGCAGAAGAGTGCCGAGAAAGGCCAAGCTATCTTTTAGGAGAAGCGTGAGCGCCACCACTCCAAGGCCATACTCGACACGTTCGGGGCGCGACGGCGCCACGGTCATCGTCAAGAATCCGAAGAGGAGCAGAAATCCCAGCCAACGCCGGGCAAGCTCTTGCGGTGGCACTCCAGAGAGGCCGATCAAGAACGCGAGCAAGAGCCCTTCGGCCATCAGGAATCGCCAACAACCCAC
>JAYVYS010000342.1:0-4986 GCA_043784005.1 Isosphaeraceae bacterium | reverse complement strand
TGCATCCACGCTTATCTGATCTGGGACGGCGACGTCCTGGTCTGGTACGCCCTCTGCGGCTTCTTGCTTTATCCGTTCCGCAAGCTCCGCCCGCGGACATTAATCATCACGGGGATGTGCTTCAACCTCTTGATGGTCCCCTTGCTTTTGAGCTTCAAGTACGGCGGCATGCCTTATATGAAAGCGACCACCGAGCGCTTCAACGCCAAGGAAGACGCTTGGAAAGCCGCGAGGAAGGCCTATCCCGACGACAAGAACATCAAAGAGCTAAAGCCAGGCGGGTGGAACGAGGGGGTCCGCGACGCTTGGAAAGAGATGAAGGACGAACCTCCCAAGCGTGAAGACTTTCTCAAGCAAATCGCCACGCATCGGTCCGGTTATTTCAAGATCGTAAAGGAGCGTGCAAAGCAACTGATCTGGGGCCACACGCTCGGGTTTGTCGTTGGGATATGGTGGTTGGTGGGGGGACGGATGCTGATCGGGATGGGCTTGATGAAGCTTGGCGTGTTCTCAGCGCAGCTCTTGCGTAAAACGTATGTGATGATGATGGTCTGGGGATATGGAATCGGCATGCCGTTGCTGATCTTCGACACCTATCATCAGATCACCAATGATTTTTTCGTCGGCCATAACCTTTCTTACATGCTCGCAGGTTGGGAGTTTTTACTGCTCTATGGCAGCCTGCCCGTGGTGATCGGCCACATCGGCCTGGTGATGTTGATTTACCAGACCGGGGCGATCCCTTGGTTGACCCGTCGCCTGGCGGCGGTCGGGCGCATGGCCTTGAGCAATTATCTCTTCCACTCGATCGTCTTCACGACGCTTTTCTACGGCTACGGCTTCGACCTTTTCGCGACGATCCACCGGCCGATGCTTTACCTGATGGTGCTGATGGTCTGGACATTCCAGCTCGTCATCAGCCCGATCTGGCTCGACTATTACCGGTTCGGCCCTGCGGAGTGGCTCTGGCGTTCCTTGACATACTGGCAATTCCAGTCGATGCGGCCGAAGCATAAAGCTGAGCCATTACCCGTGGGTTGAGCGTAAATTGTCGTAGGGTGGGCACTGCCCACCAAGCATTGATTTGATGGCGCCCAATGCCTCGTCGATGCGAAATCAAAAATCAACGCGATTCGAGGTCCAATGCCATGCCTGACTACCGCCGTGCTTACGTGCCCGGCGGAACCTTTTTCCTCACGATCGTCACCTATCAACGTCAACCCATCTTTTCAGAGAAAGAGAACGTCGTTCGTCTTCGACGAGCAATAAGAGCCGTGATGCAAGAAGCCCCGTTTCGCATTCCCGCAGCGGTCGTTTTGCCGGACCACTTGCATTTTCTATGTTCCCTTCCGCGCGGAGACTCGGATTATTCGAGGCGTGTCGGACGGATAAAGGTGCTCTTCACGCGATCACTTCCAGGCCGTGGGCTTGTTCCAGAGAAGATTAGCCCTTCGCGGCACAAGCACCGCGAAAGCGACGTCTGGCATCGTCGCTTTTGGGAACATTGGGTCAAAGACGAAACGGACTTCGAGAATCTCTTGAACTACATTCATTACAATCCTGTCAGACACGGCTTGGTAACGTGTCCACACCTTTGGCCGTTCTCAAGCTTCCAGAAATTCGTTCACGGGGGATTTCACCCCCAACATTGGGGATGTTGTTGCAAGAATCGAAAGCCGGTTCTACCTCGATTCGACACGTTTAAGGAGATTACCGGTGAATAAGCGGCGGAGCATGTGTTAACCATCAAATCAATTTGTGGTGGGCGATGCCCACCCTACATATAGTCCAGTCAAGAGACGATGGGCGATGCCCACCCTAAAATCTTTACTCTCCATAAAACGCGATCACCTTCTCGATCGCTTGCCGGCAAACCGGGCAGAAGGGTTTGGTTCCTTTGCCGAACATGATGCAATCAAGCGACGATCGGTAGAGCCCTTTCGCGGCATAGCCCGCGCCTTCGAATGCGCCGACTTGCCCAAGTTGCTGGCTTTTGGCCAGGAGACTGTTCATCTTTTCGGCATGTTCTCGCGAGAGCCGCTCACTGTTTTCTTTGAGCTTTTCCACCTCGGCCTCAGGCGCTCCGGAACGCATCGCGGCGGCGATCGCGCTGTTCACTAGCTCGCGAACTTTTTGATAGGCGATGTCTTTCTCGTCAAACCCCGCCTTTTCCCAGGGGGTGGGAACGGGCGTTCCGGGTGTGACGAGGTCGGTCCACTTGATTTTTGAGAGATCCAAGAGCGCGGTGATGTTGGGTTCGTCGGGTTCGACGCCTTGGGGATAGAAGTCGTTGTAAGCCACCGACGACGTGTAATATTCGTCGGCGAGCCCGGCGAAGGTGTGGCCAAATTCGTGAACGAAGACGTACTCCTGCCATTGATTATCGCTGGTGAAGGTGCAGTAAAGATTGTAAATGCCGCCTCCACCGTAGCGCGGGCTGTTGACCATGATGTAGAGCGCGTCGTACGGAACGTTTGAGGCGATGTCACGAAGGGCGCGGTTTTCCTCGGTTAAGAGGTAGCGTTCCGAGCCCAGTGAATCAAAGGAAGTGCCAATCGCCGTGTCGCGCCAAACCCCGCGGCTCGGCTCGTCGCAGCCGGAATCGCGCGACGCTTTCCAGACCCCTCTCAGGTTGAATTTGCCTTTGGCCGAGGCAAACGGCTCTTGCGACAGGAACGCCTTGGCGAAGCGGTCGAGGTCTGTCTTGAGCTTCGGCTCCTCCGCGGCGGTGTACCCTTCCGCGACAATGGCCACATCCACCGCGGCGTGGGAATCGCCGCCGTGATGAAGGTCGTACGTCTTCACGCCTTCAACGGTCGCGTCACGGCGGATGGTGTAGGCCTTTGGGTCGATCTCGACGTCGAGCAGGATCTTGTGATTCCTTTCCTTGGTGCGAACCTTGATCGAGAGCCGTACTTTCTCCTTCGGAAACGGGGCGAGGATCGACTCGTGATAGACTCGCGCGACCTTGTCGCTCGCGGCCGTGGTGGTACGATACTCACCGAAATACGAGTCGAAGCGTTTGGTGAAAAGCAGCTTGCCGCTCCCTGCGTCTTTCACCTCGGCGACATAGCGGCCGACCGCGAAAGGGTCGAGAAGGTGGACGCGGCTCCCGGCCCAAGGCCCTTGGCGATACAAGTGATCGAGCGAAACGTCTTCCTTCTCCGCATGGCCGCCGTGATGAAAATCGATGCGCAAGGTCTCGTCGAGGAAAAAAGCGTCGAAGAGCGAGCGGTCGGGTTCGCCTCGCGAAACGGTCGTGAGGGCTTGCAAAACGATCAGAGCCAGCAGCAAGCGAGCAACAATGGCGTGGATCGGCATGCGATTTTCCTTGGTGGTGTCACCGGGTGAGGAAGTCGCGATTGTAACACGACGTCTCGACCGTTCTGTAGAAGGAGGCTCGGTCCCCCGAGTGTCCGGCTACATAAAACCCGAACTCCGTGTTTTCCAAGCAACGTCGGACACAAAGAAGCCAGGCGCGAGATAGGGTCAAACGGGGGTGTTGCGCACTCATCTTGAGACCCAATGTGAAAGCCGGTGCGGCGTCCATGAGTGTAAGCCGAAACGCATTCCGTTACCGCGTGGACCTGCCCGCCCGTATCCACTTCGGGCAAGACTCGGCAGGCATTCCGGCGAGATCGCTTAACCTGAGCCTCTCGGGAATCGGCATTCGGCTCGACCTGCCTTATACCCCTCCCGATCAGCCGCTGATCGCGCTTCCCTCGCATCAGATGGGCGAGCCCGTGCGGGTGGCGCTTTACGACAAGGTCAACGTAACCCCGCTCATTCGCCAGTGGACGGGACGAATCAGCCATTCAAAAATCGGCTGCGGGGGCGGCAGGCTCGGCATCGAATTCGACTGGCCCAAAGGGCGAGGTGTCCGATCGCGAAGTGAAGTCGAGGCGTCGCCCGTGTCGTCGGGAACGTGTCCCTGGTTCATGGAAGAGCCCGCGCGCGCGACCTATCTTTTACCTGCGGCGCTGGCAATCGCGGGCCTGGCGCTGGACCAGGCGAGCAAAAGCTGGGTGACAGCCTCGGCAGGGTCGTGGCCCGAGGGGTGGCTCGACCTGATCTCGGGGGTCCTTGCGATCGCGCCCGCCAAGAACCCCGGAGCGGTTGGAAGCCTCGCCGAAGGGCTGCCGCTGACTGGGCCGGCATGCGCCGCGGCGTGCCTGGCGCTGTTGGGGCTCGCGATCAAGCGATCTCGCTCCGCGAGTGGCGGCCCTCTTGGTCGCGACACCGCCGCAGGCCTGGGATTGCTTGCCGCCGGCATGCTCGGAAACTCGGCCGACCGGCTGCTGATGGGCCACGTCCGCGATTTCCTCGTGCTCAGCGCGTTCCCGAATCTTTCATTCAATATCGCCGATCTGCTCATCCTTACGGGAGCCGCCTCCGTTCTCGCGACGCGCCCTTTTTCCAGGGCCGAACGCGATGGGGGAACCGGGCGGTAACCACCGGCCTTCCTCGTGTCCGCCTATTTTCTCTCACAAGTTGGGATCAAGTGATCATTTCATGTCTTTAAGGACGCGCTCAAGCTCGGGAACAACATTCCAGCCTGTTCCTGAGAAACACGTGGGTGTCGAGATTTCGCCCCGCGTCTGGTCGGTGCGACCCGGGTGAAGACAGATCGGCCTAGGCTTCTCACATCAATACGGCGATGAACCACAACACGGAGGCATTCCCTCGTGAGCCGGCTACTCCTTGTTCGAACGAAGCGGGCCAAACGTTTTTCGCCCGTCGTTGTTGAGTCTCTAGAGACGCGAGCCCTGATGAGCGTGAGTGCCGGGACGCTTCCCACCGCGCAAGTCTTCGCGTTGCAGGTTAACGCCCAGTACAGGCAATCATATGAGCACCATCATAGCATGGGGCACGCACAGCCGGTCGGGCTTGAGATCAGGCCGATTCCCTTCCAGCACCATGCTCCAAAGCCCTCGCGATGGCATCAACCCACGCCGGTACCCTTGCCGGTGCCGACACCCGCCTCGG
>JAYVYS010000341.1:0-8018 GCA_043784005.1 Isosphaeraceae bacterium | reverse complement strand
CGCGAATCTCCCAAAATCACGCGATCGGCTTCGTTCGGAGAGGTGGCGCGCGGTGATTCGCGTCGAGCATGGCTTCGTTCGGCGCGATGATCGGGTTGTCAAAGAGCGAGTCTCGGGGTTAAAAGCCTGCCGATTGGCTCTGGCCGGGATGGTTCTCGGCTGTCCGTGCAGGTCGCGTTTTGTTCGCGACCACGAAACTGTCGGACTGAAGAGATTTCGACGTGGTGATCGCAAGGGCGTCCTCCTACGATAGTATCGTAGAAGCGCCCTGCTTCGGCCTTCGAAATCTTGGCGGGGGCGTCGTGCCGCCGTGATCGATGGATCAGCGAAGCGTTCTGGAACCAGGCCGGCAAAATCGTAGCGGGGTCGCAGCGCCGATGGGCATGCACGCCTGGCTGGGTACGAAGTTGGTTTGCGTTCCAAACCGGGGACGTCGCTTCGCTCAATCCCCCGATCACGGTTACAAACTCGACGGGATCGAGTGATTCAGAGCGCAAAAGAGGACGGGCGCGGAAATGACGTGATAAGCCGAGCTATGCCTCCTTTTTCACTCAATCCTCCTCAACCGCGCAAATATCGATGGATGTCCTTGTTTGATCCTCACCCCTGTCGTCGGGCCCGATTGCTCAAGGATTCTTGGCGATGGTGCCGGGAACACCCAGGTCGTTGAACACTCCTCCAACGTTGATCAGTCCCTTGATCACGACGGTCGTCCTGCCCGCCGCGAGAACGGAGGGGACACGTTTTCCGCCTGGAATGAAGTGGATATCAAGTGTGCCCTGACCATCGCCGAATCCGCCCGCATTGGTATAAAGACCAGCGCTGCTGGGACTTACAGTCCAGGTATAGTGAGTCGGGAGACCTCGCACCAGTGAACTCGGATCGGCCCGGAGGTCAAGGATCAAGGTGGAACCAGTGGTCGCGACGTTGGTCGGAAAAAGCGCAATCACACCGCCGATGGTCGCTTTGGGATCTTTGGGCAAAGTCACTCGCATCTGGTACTGCCCATGAAGCGCCTGGTTCGATGTCCCCGATCCGAGAGTGTAGATTTGCGAGGCTTGATCGCTGAAACGACCCGCCCCAACGGTGTACGAGCCGACAAACTTGCCGATATAGGTTTGGCGGACAAGTTCATGCGCCGTGGGAATGCCGGTACCGGTCGGGGTTGGCGGGGGAGCCTGCGACTGAACGAGCCGAGCCGCATCGGCGGCCTGAATCGCCGAAAGAACCGCAGGCGAGAATGATATCCCTTGATGAACGAGGGTGAACGTCAACAACTCGCGCGTTTCCAGCCGCTCGACCTGGAATGCGCGACGGCGACGAAGACCGCGCTCGGGGTTCGCAGGGCTCATGGCAATTTTCTTCCTTGACTAACCGCCCGTGGCGTTTGAAAGTCCGCGGTTGATAGAAGGGGGCTCGGTCCCCGATCGGTTCTCTCTTTCAGAGCGAGGGACGGAGCCCCTTGCTAGGAACGAAAGTCGACTCACTGCACGATCCGAGTGCCTACCGCCGTATTCAGGTCAAGCATGGAGCGGCGGTGACGGACCAAGACGTCGCGATATTGTCGGACGACATCGTTGTAGTCTTGCTGAGCTTCGAGGTAATCGAGAGCGCTTGTCTCTCCACCTTGCCACCGTTTGAAGGCCGAGTCCCGGACGGCTTGCGACGCGGGGATCACTTCCTTCTTGAACTCAATCACACTGTTCCGGCTCAGATCATATTCGCGGATCGCCTCTTCCACGTCGTAGATGATTTGCTTCTCTTGATTCACGAGTTCCAGTTTCGACTGTTCGGCATTGAGCTTGGACCGAATGATGTTGCCTTGATTTCGGTTGTAAACCGGCAGAGACACCGTCACACCCAGGGCGTATGACGTGGCGCTCTTCAACCCTTGCCATGCGTTATTTTGAAATGTGTATGGTTGATAGAGCAAATAGACGTCGCTGAAACGCTGAGCGCGGGCGTTGGTCACGTCCGCGTCTGCCCGGAGCAATCCCATCCGAAAGGCGAGCAGGTCGGGCCTGGCGTTAAGGCCCGTCTCGATCAACGCTTCGTTGGTCGTTGGAAGCGGACTCATGTCATTGATCGTCGAGCGAAGTTGCATGGAGTCGGCTTCTTTTGGCGGTATATCGAGTAAGCGGCCGAGAGTGCGAAGCGTCTTGGCGAGCGTCTGTGTGGCTTCTCGGATCTGCAGTTCGGCGAGTTCCAGCTTGGCCTTGATCGCCAGAACGTCCGAGGGCTTGATGAAACCCGCACCTCGTAGCTGTTCGTTGAGCGCAAGCAGGTTACGCAGACCGTCGGCATACTTTCGACTGAATTTCAAAGTCAAGCGGGCCGCCACGACATCGACGTAGGCCGTGTACAGATTATCGATCTGGAGCCGGACCGCGTCTTGAAACTGAGCCTCGGTGACACGTCGGGCGCGCTGGGCGACGATCGTGCGGGCCTTTCGTTTCCGCCAAACGTCGATCGGTTGGGTCACGTTGACGTCGTACTGAAGGTCCCCGCCGGGCCGGGCATTCGAATAGTGACCGTACGGAATGAGCTGACTATCGGCGTAGAAAATCGGGTTGTTTCTCAGGCTTGCCGTGAGGACGTCCGCTTCGGCCATCGGGATTTCAAACTTGAGCGCCAGCAAACTGATGTTGCGCTGGAGAAGGCGGTTGACGGCCGCGTCGAGAGTCAAGCCGTCGGCGGGGCCTTCTTCCGCATCAGACTCAGCGGGGAGTTCAAGCTGACCGTAACGGGGAACCGCCGCCGATTCGAGGGGTGTCGTCTGCGCGAGGCGACGAATGCGCGAGATCGCGGGCTGCGGAGAGGAAAGCTGATTGATCGGCGCACGGGTCGCGGAAGGGCCGGGACGGCCACCGAAAATACTATCCTGAGTCTGGATGGGAGTTCCATCGAGTCCCGAAGTGCCCGACGCCCCGAGTGCCTCACCCAGAATTCCGCGCGATGTCGATGCTCCGGGTGGATTATCGACATCGACCTGCGGACCCTGAGCGAAGCCGGTGGAGGCAAAGACCGACCCCGTCAGAATGACCGCCAGGCCGCACCCGAGCCGGCGCAAAAATTGTTCACTGCGGGCTTTAGCATATTCCATCCCTGACGACCTCCTGTCGCCGAACGACTCGCTGGACGTAATCGCCCAGCCCGAACACCGCGAGAGCGCGAAGTTCGACATGGAGTCAGTATCGGAAGGCTCGCGTCGGGAACCGCAATCATTTCGGGAAGGGGTGGTGGGAACGAACCAACCCCCCGGAATGAATTCCGAGGGTCGGTCCGTGAAGTGTTCCGAAATTCGGCGGGATCAACCGACCCGCATTGATGCCCGCTTACTTATTGTTGAACTTCACTTCCTGAATGCTGTCGCCGGAAGAGTGTTCAACGAACTGCCAGGTAAGCTCGTTAGCGACGACCTTTAGGAACTTGTTCTTGAACGCGGCGCGACTGACTCCTGAGTCGGCGGGGATCGGCCCACGGATGGGGAACTCCGTGTCGACCGTCTCGTCCCAGATCTTCTTGGGTTCCTTGGGCTGGTCGTTGATCGGCTTGCCCTTACTGTTGGTCGGGTGCGCGATCTCGGTGGCCTGGACATGGCACTTGGCGGTCCCCTGCATGACATTCAAGTCGTTAGGATTCTGGACCTGAAAGCCTTCGATCTCGATGAAAATCACGACGTCAGCCTCGAACGCCTTGGCCACTTCGGCTTGGTCAGTCCAGTTGGGATGGGCCTCGACCCAGTTCCAAACCTTGTCGGGGTTGACGATTTCGATTTTCTTGACCTTTGAGCGGATGATCGAGACGAACTCGGCGACGACTTCGCGGTCGATCGCCTGGAACTCGCCTTGAGCGCCCGATACGGCATGAGCGACGACCACGACCTTTTTGCCCTTGAGCGATGGCCCGGGGGCGGCAATCGTCGGTTCGAAGGGCTGGAGAAAGTACATCAAGGTCCGAGGGTCACAGCCTGGCAGGCTCATCAGCCCGGCAAACGCGATCATCAGTCCGGCACCGGCCCGTCGCATCCTTGCGTTCAGCCGAGGGGTCGTCATAACGCCCTCCCTTTGGAGACACTAAAGGTAATGAAGGGACAATCGTATCGTCCAGGACACCAGGCTCAGGGCGATGGTCAGAGCCGCAAACCCAATCAACGGCCGCTCCAGAGAACGGAAACCGACGGGCCTGCCGAGAATCGCCCCCGCAAGGAGCCAGGGGATCAGAACCAAGGAACCGCTCGCGAGGAACAAGCCTGCGGGATTCGCCCGAAACGAGCGTTCGACCCCGCCGCGAACAAACCAGGCGAACGCGGTTGTCATTCCACACGTCGGGCAAGGCGTTCCCGTCACCCACAAGAAGTGACATCGAGGAAGACCGAGCTGTCTATGGGTTCCATACCCTGACGGATCAGGTTCGAGTGATCGGGCAACCGCCAAGATGGCGACGGCTCCGATCGCCATCAAAACCAGAAGCGATCGGGTGGAAGACCCGAACCGGGCGTCTCCGGTCGATTCGCGGCACGTGTCCATTTCAAAGGAAGGCTCGGCGAGGTGGTTTGAACGATTGTCGTGCCGGGCATCGCCCGACACGTCCGGGAAACAGGACGTGTGGACGGAACTTAACCCAGGTCGTTCCGATTGACAAGAGCAAGTCGGTCAAGACCGCAGGGCATGTTCGCGGCGTCGGGCCCGTTTTGGTAGGCTTTCCGTCGATGGGATCATAAATCGCGACCAGTCGGAGTTTTCCATCGTCATGAGCGATGAAGCGACGTCGTCCCTGCCGCGCTCGTTAAAGATCATCGGCGTCTTGAATCTCCTGTGTGGTAGCGCGCTCTTGCTCTGCGGAATGGGTGTGTTCTGGCTCATCGGGCCGTTTCTCGTCGAGAACAGTCCGTTTCAGCTCAATCCGGTGGAGACCCGCCAGATCGCCGCTGAGATGCGTAAACAGATGATCGAGGATGCTAGACGCGATGAGCGCGCCGCCACGAATGCGGCGACCAAGGAACGCCTCCGCAAAGTTCGAAATGAACTAGAAACGACTCCCGAGAATCTCGAAGTCACGCTCGACTTCCAAAGGATCAACGCGAGCCTCCCCTGGCTCTCGCGTTACATCTGGGCGGAAATCCTCACCGGCCCTATCCTCAACCTATTGATGATGTTCGGCGGGGTTGGACTTATTCTGGGAAAAAAATGGAGTCAAACGCTCACGCTCGGCGTCGCGAGTTTGAAGATTCTTCGGCTCGCGCTCTTGAGTCTGTTTCTCGGCCTCGTCGTGGTGCCCGGTGTTCGCGGAACCATGGACGATTTCGCAAGGACGCGGTTCGCCCGACTCATCGTCCGTCAGGCGATTGAAAGCCGGAACGCCGATGGGATCCCCACGGCGCAGGTTGAACTCAGCGAGATCGTCCAGATTCTCACCGCCTTGTGTTACGGGTACGCGCTGATGTCACTCGCGATCGGAGCAATCTATCCCGTGATCATCTTGATTCTGTTGACGCGAACCCATTCCACGCAACCGATCTCTCAACCTACGGTTTCAGACTAATAATTTCGCTCGGTGGACGATCCACTCTGCGAGATCTCGTGCGTTCGAACCGCTTCAAATGGTAAAGAAGCGGCAGCCAGCGAGCCGAGACTCTTGCCCCGAAGTGCGTTTTGTCGGACATTTGTCAATGCCGCCCACATTCGGGCATTTTCGCAATCTAGCAGGAGAATGGATCGTTATGTCATTCGCAGCGTCGCCCGGAAAGCCCTTGCCGAACTATCGGACGACCCGATTGCTGGGGATTTTCAACATCGTGTTCGCGTCGTGTCTCTTGATCTTCGGGCTCTGCATGACGGTCTCTGTGATGATCCAGCCGATGATCATCAATGCGATGAACGAGACCCAGAAAAAGTTTCAGGAAAAAGGTGAAACCACTCGCAGAGCCCAACTCGAAGCCAACGAAAAAGCCACGGCGGCCGCGACTACCGACGCGGAGAAAGACGCCCTCGCGACCGAACGGAAGGAGATTGAGGCGCGGCCCAAGGCCCAGATGCCGGGCATGGTGGACATGGCCAAACTCATGGATCAGCCGATGCTTCAGGGATGGACCATGGTCGAGATCCTGACGGGCTTGGGGCTGAATATCGCGATGTTCATCTCAGGAATCGGGCTCCTGAAATACAAAGGCTGGGCCCGGAATCTGGCGATCTGGAGCGCGCTGCTGAAAATCCTGAGGCTCGTTTTTTTGTATGGGTTTTTTATCGTGATGGTCGTGCCGCCGATGTCTCAGCGGATCGGTGAGATGGTAGGGCAAATGATGGTCGCACAACAAGCGAACCAGGTGAAAGTGCCGGGGCCTATGCCAGACGCGGTATTGCTCACGAAGGTGTACACGATCACGTATTCCGTGATGGGTGCGGGAATGATCATGGTCGGCTCGATCTACCCTGCGGTGATGCTCTGGTTCTTCACCCGGCCAAGGGTGAAAGCCGCGTGCGAGGGTTCGCTGAAACCGGTGGCGGGGCGTGACGAATTGTGAGCAATCTCGCGACTCTTATCCTGGGTCCTCTGTGGGGGCCGGAATGCCGACGGGCACTGGCCAGGGGCTGGCTGATTGTGGTGCGTTCGCTCGCCGCGATCGCGGTCTTCTTCGTCGCCCTCATCGCCTACTGGGTCTGGTGGCTCAATCTCGGTTGGGACCGTTACTACAAGCTGCAAGGCGAGATCCGGATCGGCCAAATCATCGTCGAAGGGATGTTGGTCACGATCGCGATGGTCCTTGGGCCTGCCGTGATGGCGGGTTCGCTCGCCGGTGAAAAAGAACGCGGCGTCCTTGCCTTGTTGCTCACGACGCGCGTTCGGTCTCGTGAAATCGTCACCGGTCGACTTGTCGGCAAACTGACACAGGTTGGCATGATTCTGCTCGCATGCCTTCCGGCGGCTGCGTGGCTCGCGGGCCTGTCGGGAGTGGCGCTCTCGCGGTTCACGATTTACGTGATGCTGCCCGCGGCGGTCGGGATTGGAGGCTGTGGGCTCGCGGCGCTCGCTTCCACGCTCTCACGGAGGGGCCGCGACGCGCTTCTGTCGGTCTACATGATCGACCTCTTCTTCATGCTCGCCCCGATGGCCAACTTCTTTGGAATACCCGCCGGCGCTTTCGACTGGTTCGCGGCGCTCAACCCGTACACGGGTCTCGATTCGCTCATCATGGGCGACCATCAAAGCCTCGCCTGGATTTCCTCAGCGCTCTGGATGGCCATCGGCATGCTCGGCGTCGCGATTTCAAGCTGGAGATTGCGGCCATCGTGCCTGGCACCCCTTGATGGGGAACGCGTGGGAGTCCGCTCGAAACGCGCGTTCCTCGTCCCCCCGGTCAACGAAAACCGGCCGATGCTCTGGAAGGAGCTATTCATCGAGCGGGTGGGCACGCTTGGTCGATTCGGACGATTCACAGGGTTCGCGCTGGTGCTCGCACTCGGGGGAGGAAGCATCGTTCTGACCACCCTGATGGTGCTGGATGTGCAGCAATTGCGTTCCTATGAGCTTGCCGATTGGTCGCGCGATCAGCTCGACAAATGGATCGGGGGAAGCGGCACGTTCATCGCCTGCCTGATTCAATGGGCGATCGGCCTTCGCGCCGCGGTCTCGATTTCTTCGGAACGCGAACGCGGGACTTGGGACGCGCTTTTGACCAGCCCGCTCGACGCCGGCTCGATCGTGGTCTCGAAACTCTGGGGAAGCCTCCACGCGATCCGATGGCTAATCATCGCCGCGTTCGTCGCCTGGACCCTCGGCGCGGGGACAGGAGCCATCACCGTCTATCGCGCGGTGGACTGGGGCCTCGGAGTCCTCGTCGTCGGAGCCTTTATGGCGGCGGTCGGCGTGCGAACTTCGCTAACTTCCCCCACGGCCACGAGGGCCATGTCCATTACGGTCGGGGTTTGGCTCGGGGCGGTGGTCGTGTCGCGTTGCGTGGCGTTGCTCTTCATGGCAGTGGGCTTCATCCTCGTGAGCGCGTTCTGGCTCGCAACGTC
>JAYVYS010000340.1:0-7161 GCA_043784005.1 Isosphaeraceae bacterium | reverse complement strand
CGATCACGAACGAACAACAAACCCGCTTTCAGAAAATCATGGGGATTCTGAAGGCGAACAAGTCGTCTTGAACAGAACGATTTAACGGCCCCCGGCTTTCCGACGACCCCACCAGGCAAATCCACCCGCCCCGATCACCAGTCCCAACGCGTCCGCGGCCAGGTCGGCCATGCTTCCCGATCGCCCGGGAATCAGCCACTCCTGGTAAATCTCCAAAGCCCCTCCGTAAACCAATCCCGCAGCCACAACCATCAACAGCCGGTTCCCGAAACAACGCGACCACAGAAACGCGAAAACCCCGAAAAGAACCACATGGGCCGCCTTGTCCGAACCGGTTGTCGAGATAAATTTCTCTCCGCCGGGAAGTTCCAGCAATCGAGCGCGAGGGATCGAATGAAGTCCAAGCACCATCAATGACCAGAACCATGCCATAATACGCGGCCTCGACATCAAGCAAACCTCCATCGCGAATCGGAATCGGACCGAACGTTTCTAACCATCGACCGTCCCATCCGCCAGACCGAGTCGATTCCTTCCTCTTTTCTCAACGAAAGTCCTTCCTCCCTTCACGGCTTTCCGTGTCATCCGTTCGATCAGGGAGAACCAGACCTGGATACCCCACGATGATCCTTTAAGGAGTGTCTCTCCTTGGCAGCATTCTTTGCTCAATGGGTCTGAAGTCGATAAAGTGAACACGCCGCACGGATCGACGACTCAGACTTCGCCCGAACCGCCGGAGTTTTCGTGAAAATCCTCGCTCTGTTGTACGACCTCCTGACACTCTCACTGGTTCCGTACTTCGGCTTTCTTGCCGTGGTGACGATCGCCGCGCTGTCGCGACGCCTCTGGCAACGGCGAACCGGGACCGAGACGAATGGTCCTTCGCGGTTTCTCGTCGTCATCCCCGCGCACAACGAAGCGCCGAATATCGCCGCCACAGTGACGAGTTGCCAGGCCTTGGCCTACGACCCCGAGGCCTTCCGCATCATTGTGATCGCCGACAACTGCACCGACGCCACCGCACGGGCCGCCCGCGATGCCGGAGCCGAAACCCTGGAACGCACTGACCCCGAACATCGCAGCAAAGGACACGCGCTCGAATTTTTTTTCAATCATCTCGACGCGACGGGGCAGGGGGGAACCTACGACGCTGTCGTCGTGATCGACGCCGACACCTTCGTCGCCCCCGACCTTCTTGTCCAATTCTCCAAGACTCTGGCCGGAGGGGTCGACTGGATCCAGTCGTATTACTCCGTCAGCAACCCCGACAGCTCGTGGCGAACTCGGCTTTTAACGTACGCCTTCAGCCTCTTCAACGGGGTCTGGCTACTCGGCCAGGATTGCCTTGGCCTGAGCGTCGGGTTTCGCGGCAATGGAATGTGCTTCTCGGCCCGAGGCCTTTCGCGCGTTCCCTGGAAAGCTTACGGACTTGTGGAGGATCAGGAATTCTCCTGGATGCTCCGTGTCGCCGGCGAGCGCGTTCGCTTTCTTCCCGGGACAGGCGTTTACGGGGAAATGGTCAGTCGAGGCAAAGCCGCGGTCTCTCAAAGGAAACGCTGGGAACACGGACGAAGCGCCCTCGTGGGTCGCTTTTTCGTTCCCATCCTCGCCTCCAAGAAGCTGGGGATGTTCACCAAAGCTCTCGCGATTCTCGACCTTACCTTTCCTCCCATGATGAGGCTGGCGAACCTCCTTTTGCTGGCCGTCTCCATCCACCCGCTCGCTTCCATCTTCCCCAGCCTCGACACACCTGCCGTTCGTCTCTTCCCGATTCACTCGGCGATGGCTTTGACTTTCTCGGTTTATGCCATGAGCCCATTTCTCAGCATGGGCCTCCCCTGGAAGTATTTCACGAGCCTGAGCGCTGTTCCCTATTTCATGGCCTGGAAAGCGCTCGCGACGGTTCGCGCCCGGACCCGTTCGTGGGTGCGCACCCAAAGAGAAGGGGTGACAAACCAGGAGCCTGCCTGATCGCTCGGGGTGACACGGTTCCTTTTTTAGTCAGCTTGTGGAACGTATTGCCAAAAAACCGTGCGGCACTGCATGATCGTTGAACGAACGCCAAACCCAGTTCCACCCGAAGCGGAACAAATTTGGAGTGGCCTGCGCGAACCTCGTTTGATCCAAGGTGATGAAAACAAACACTCTCGATCATCCGGCGGAAGGAATCGCGTTTTGTGAAGATGACCTCGGTACGTGGATTGCTTTTCGATGGCTCGTCTTGGTGGGATGATCTCCATCGAACACCCGGGCGAATCCGGCTAACAAACAGCGTAATCAGCCTGGTATCTCTAACTCTCTCCATTTCCGATCGTGAACCGATTTTACCAGGATAACCCATTCGACGATCTTTGAGATGTGAGAGAAACTGATAACTTTGACCATTAAGAAATGGGAAGAAAATCGGAGCTGTCACAAATCGAGACCCTTGCCGTAACCAATGAACACTTAATGTTCTCTATTTGGAACAAAGTTAACAAAAGCACAACGTGGGTGGTTGACAGCAAGTGTGAAGGTGATTAGTTTGAGTTCGCTTCGAAGAGAGGTCAATCGTCGAAAAAATGAGCGTCTTTGATCCCATAAACTACCATTGTAACGAGCAGGACGCTTTAAGGCAGGCTTCACGTGAGGATCGTGATAGCCAAACACCGGAGTCGCCTTAACGATGAGCATCCCGATGTTTTCAACATCGATTGAGCTGGGTCAGGGGTCCCCTCGCGGCGGCCCCACGGGATCTTCCGTGACGACCGCGGCCAGTGTGAAGCTGGACATCCATCGTCTGGCCAAGCGGTCGATCGACGTGGTTGGAGCGCTTTCGGGGATCATCTTGTTGTCCCCGGTTTTCTTGCTCATTGGAACATTTATCCGGCTAGAGTCGCGAGGGCCGGTGTTTTTCCGACAGCGTCGGGTGGGGCAGGGGGGTCGGACGTTCGGATTCTTCAAGTTCCGTACGATGGTGGCGGATGCGGAAAAGCGTCTCTCGGAGCTTGAATCACTGAACGAGTCGTCCTGCGGCGTTCTCTTCAAGATCCGCAACGACCCGCGCGTGACCCGGCTGGGGCGCTTGCTACGGCGTTCGAGTCTCGACGAGCTTCCCCAGCTTTACAATGTTTTGAAAGGCGAGATGAGTCTGGTCGGACCTCGGCCCTTGCAGCTTCGTGATAGCGAACGACTCGAACTGGCCGAACCGGAGGCGTTTGCCCAGCGGCTTTCCGTGCCCCCGGGAATGACGGGTGCCTGGCAGGTCGGCGGACGCAGCGAAACCGATTGTTTTGGAATGCTTCAATTCGACCTCGCCTATGTGACAAACTGGTCGCTTTGGCGCGATTTTGCGATTCTCTGCCGAACCTTCATCGCGGTCTTGAAGGGACGTGGAGCCTACTGAGTTGGCCGAAGAGGCCGCTCACGAGACGCCACGAGCGAATTCCGATTCTTCCATCCACGCCCAGGACGGTCGCGGACTTTTTGAACCCGCGGGTGCTCCTCCATGACGTTACTTAGCGCCGATCCCGTCCTGCCCCGATCCCATAGGCGTATCCATTCGCATGTCTCGACAAGAGAATTAATGGGTCCCGGCCTGCTCTGGCCTTGGGCTTGGATGTGTCTCGCCGGTACGCTTTTGGTGATCTTCACAGGCGTTCGATACTGGCAAGATGGTCGGGGCTCAACGGAACAGACACTCAAGCCGATCTTTCCGCTCGCGTCGATTCCCAAAACACTGGGGGTCTGGCGGCTCAAGGAAGGAGAGGAAACAAGGCTTCCTTCCACGATTGCGAAAATGGCGGGGGCGATCGGCGAACCCTTTGAGGGTGTTTATGTCGACAAGGAGACCGGTGTCACGCTTGCCGTGCTGGTGATCTACGGGCCCGCAGAGAAAGTGACCGGACACATTCCGGAGGTTTGCTACCCGGCGGTCGGCTATGAACAGCGGGAGTTGTTCGATCTCAAGCTTCTCGATCCGGAGACGAAAAATTCGATCGCATGTCGATCGATACTCTTCATCAAAAAGGGAGGGAGTTCGGTCGCCCGAGACGAGGTTTACTACACGTTCCGGCAGGAAGGGAAATGGTCGCCGACCGTGTCGGGCAACTGGAAGTCGCTTCGCAACGGTCCGCCGGTGTTCAAGATTCAAGTTCAACGACGAATCGCCGATCGAGAGCGCAGGGACGTGTTCAACCCTTGCGAGCAGTTTCTCGCCAAGATCATCCCTGAGATCGAACGCCGGATCACGTCCGCGGAACTCTCGGGTAGCTCAGAGGTGCCCTTAACCGTCCCCGAGATACGCAAGGAATGATCTCGGATGAAGGAAAAGAGCAAAGTCAAAGTCAAAGTGAGATTAGTTCAAAACATCGGAATCGGGTCGGCGAAGCCATCCGCCCCGAGGAACAGCTTGTACTTGATTCGTCCGTCGGGTAGCCCGAGAGCCACCGCCAACCCGGTAAATCCAGGCTGCGGAAACCAGAGGCTCCGATCGCCTGGCGGACCCTCGTGCCGAGGAGAAGAACCGAGCAACCCACAAGAATCCCTGCGCCATCGCTCCCACGACAAGCATCGCGAATCCGACAAAGAGAACCAAGGCGAGCGCTGGAAGCAGATAGATGGCCAAGATCGCCTGTACAATCCGGGCAAGTCGATCGTCGCCGGAAACGTTTTCGACGGAATCTTCCGGAGTCTGGCCGAGGCTGCGGCCTTCAGTTGTCTTGCTCATGTGCATCCCTCATTCGTCCATCCCAGAGAGCCTCAAATCGCGCGCTGGAGAGAGATGACCGCAGATCGTGGACCTGACGCGAAAATCGCGTGCGCAGATTCACCTCGATCCGAAAAGCCTTGCGACGTGAATCGAAGGAGATCCGGATTCGTGAGTGATATTTGACCCGCTCTCAAGACATTATACGTAATTTTTACCAAGAATGGGCCGAAACCACCAATGTTTCCTCTTAATTATAGGATTCTCCGCTCGCGCTGGTTGAACAGCCTTGTTTTACTACAGACGTTCCCCAGGTTGCTAATAGGCATCATGCAATGATAAGTTTTCGGTTTTCTTGTTGACATTAGGTTAGCCATCCATGAGGATAACGGCCTGATTTAGGGGCAAAATGCCCTCGGACGTTGGGCCGATCCGGTTTACGATACGACTTGACCCTGTGGGCACTCCGCTCTTCCCGTAATTTTTGAAGTGTGACCCGAAACGGAAGAGGACACACGATCATCATCAACCTTACCGAGGCACCTCGAATGATTCGACGCAGGCCGATTCTTCGATCGCTGGGAGGCCCGAGTCGGTGGCTCGGCGTCTTCCTGGCCTTGGCAGTCTTGAGCGCGACCGCCCCGGCACACGCCACGGGCATTCAGTTCGCGGTCTTCCAGCAACTGCCGACCGACAAGAACCCCTATGTGTTCACGAACAACGGTGATGGAACCGGGACGTTCACGACGAAAACCCAGGTCCTCTTCAACTTCACCTCCGCGTCCGGCGTGGCCGACACCTCGATTCATACGTTGACCTTGGAGTTGAACGCCACCACGAACATCGCCGCGGTCAAGGCCGGTAACATCCTCGACCAGACGATGAATGGACAGCCTCCGGCCGGCGGCTTGAACTCGTTGAAGGTTTATGACGCGGCCAACAAGAACTATTTGACCATGACCTTTACCGGAGACATCACCGGACAGGTTGGAAGTGCAAACGCGCACTTCGACGGTGATACGCAGGGCGGTAACGTCGTGAACTATTCCTCGGCGTTCGTGAACTTTTTGAGCGGGGCTAGCTTCCTCATCGGGTTGCCGACGGTCACTCTCACCGACCTCCGAAATCCTCCCCTTCCCGGTTCACAAGGCTTGCAGCTTGGCGTGAACAGCGTTCTAGCCAGCTTCACTTCCAACGCCCAGGGATCGTTCTCGGCCAACCTCGCCGTTCCCGTACCGACGTCGGCCGTCATGTTCGGCACCGGCCTGGCGGCGACCGCGGTTCTAGCTCGGCTGCGTAAGCGACGCGGTTCGCCAATCCCCGTCTAACACCCTGTCCGCATGCGATCCTTTCCGGGATCGTCGAACGTGGTCCAAGAATCTTAAGACCGCCTCGTTGGACTTCACTCCAGCGACGCGGTCTTATTCGTTAGTTCATTCGCCCCAGGGTGGAGCCTCGCCCGACCCGTTCTCATTTTGGCTCATGATGGATGCCAGGGCGGTGCCCCTGGCGTGGCGTTCGGGTGCCCTGGTTCGTCACCCAAAACGTGCGACCTAAGTCACTGTCTCTGAACGAGTTGAGCACAACCTGCGGCAGCCGTTTCGACCACGATTCAGGGCGAGAACCGTCATCATCCCCGCATCCGCGACGAGCCAGCTTCGTGACGATCTCGCGTTCAACGTTTGAGCATCGAGAGGATTTCGTCACGCTCGGCGGGGTCGATGTCGCGAGGCGAAAGGCGAGGCTTTCCGGCGTCTTCGAGGCTCGGGGCTCCGACGACTTCCCGGACGAGTTCTCGGCTCTTTCTCGCGTCTTCGGGGCTCCCGGAGAGCTGGTATGCCCGCGCGAGGTGGAGCATGTGGAGAGGGGTGGGTTTCTTCTTGACCACGACCTCAAGGTCGGCGATCGCGGCGACAAGCTTGGTTGGGTCTTTCTGGCCGAGACGAGTGTAGATGACGCCTCGCGTATCCTTCACCAGGATGTCTGACTCACCGTGGATCTTGACGAGCTTGTTCGCGAGCACTAACGCCTCGTCATATTCTTGAAGTCCTTCACAAAGCACCCAGGCGAGGTTATTAAGGATGATGTAATCCTCGGGCCGGCGTTCGAGGGCCTTGCGGTAGAGGCGAACCTCCTCGACGTATTTGCCCTGAACATGGCGGAGCATGGCCATCATGATGTTGAGCACGTCGGCGTCTGGATCGGCCTGGAGCAGGGTGTCGAGAATACCCTCGGCCTTCGCGATTGAAATCGAGTCAGGAGTGTTGGTGATGATGACCAGGGCGACCCGTGCCGTCGCGCTGCGATCATCGAGGCGACTCTCGGATTTGGCGGCCGTTTTGAGCAGGTCGAATGCCTCGTCGATGCGGCCTCGTGCCGCATAAATCTGAGCGGGCATCCACGAGCAGGCGGGATTCTGACGTGCGAGCCCTTCCGCGAGCTTCAGCGCGGAGGGATCGCTCGGGTCCGCATCC
>JAYVYS010000339.1:0-2141 GCA_043784005.1 Isosphaeraceae bacterium | reverse complement strand
CGTACCAGAAGTCGCAAACATCGCCCACGAGATGAAGCGTGTCGTCGGGATGAAGACCCTGGACCCAGGACGCCAGGCGCTGGGCGCGATCGGGGCGGTCGAGTCTCAGGTGCATATCGCTGGCGAAGTAAACCGGCACGTCGGGCGTCTCTTTCCGCTTCGCGATGTCATCAAAACAGAGACATTTTCGAGTGTTTCGTCGCTTCGACGCTACTTCGACGAGCGGCGCTCACCCAAAGATTGGGAAAGGCGGGAGCCTGGAGCGCGGCGTGAATCGTGGCGCGACGTCCCGAGTTCCGCAGTGCCGCCTTGGCGGTCCCCAGCGCCAGATCGGGGGTGTTGCACTGACGGCTCAGGTGCAGCAATACCACATGCTTCAACGCCGATCGGCCTGATCGGGCCAAAACCGCGGAAACAAGCTCCGCCCCCTGGCAATTCGAGAGATGACCCCGATCGCCCAGATTCCGGGCGATCAAGGCGGCGGAGCGTGGTGCGCTACGCTGCATCTCGACATCGTGATTAAACTCCACTCCGAAAACATCGACATCGGCCATCGCGTCAGCCATGGCATCCGACCAGCTTCCCGTATCGGCCATATAGCCGATCCCGACGGCTCGTTTCCCCCTGGCCGATTTCACCTCGACCCGAAACCCGAACGTCGGGCCGTCATGCCGAAGCCCCAAGGGTTCGATACGAAGCCCATTGGGGGTCAGAAAGGGCCGATCATCGTAATACCGGATCAAGCCCGCCGTTTCGACGGCGAGGAAGCCCGAATGTCTTCCGAGGCTCCGTCGGTGTCCCTCATGACAATAGAGTACGACGTTTCGCCTGGCGAGGGCATGAAGGGTGCCGTTGTCGACATGGTCGCCGTGCGTATGGGTAAGCACCACCGCCGCGATTTGATTCCATCCCGAATCGACGCTCGCCAACCGCTCGGCCAGAGCGCGCGGTCCCAGTCCAAGGTCGACGAGGATGCCGCTTCCTTGCGCGCGAATCAAGGTGGCATTCGCTTGAGAACCGCTGGCGAGTACGGCAAACTGCACGGCCATGTGCGGACGTTCCCTCATTCCTCAAGGCGCGCGAAATACCCCGAAGCAAGTCCGGGCTTCATTTGCGATAGTGTACGGAGGAGATGCGGATGGGACAAGCCGAGCCTTTCACGGCTCTTTTCAAAAAAAAACGTCGGTCTCCGCGCGAGGCTTCTCAAGACTTCTGGTGTACCATTTGTCAGGAATCGACACGGCCAGGAGTTTTAAGAACGCGACTTACCTTTCCCGGAGGCTCTTCGTGCCCTTGGTCTTCCCTTCGTCCCACCCCGTGGTCCTGGAAAAGATCGCCGCGCTGCGATCGATGTCGACGCGCCCTTCCGACTTTCGAATCCTGGTTCGGAGCCTCGCCGCGTTGCTGGCACAGGAAGCGACGGCCGATCTGTCGACAAAGCTGGTCGACGTGACAACCCCGCTGGGCATGGCCCACGGGCGAGTCCTCTCCGACACCATCGGCATCGTGCCGATTCTGCGCGCGGGCCTTGGGATGGCCGACGGCGTCCTCGACCTTTTGCCCAGCGCCGAGGTCTGGCATATCGGGCTCTTTCGCGATGAGCATACGCTCCGTCCGGTTGAATATTACAACAAGCTGCCAAGCCAACCGAGAGTGTCGCTGGCCTTGGTCGTCGACCCGATGCTCGCGACAGGCGGCTCGGCGGTTCGGACGTGCGAGGTTTTGAGAGCGGCGGGGATTCCTCGGCTCAAGTTTCTCGCACTGATCGCCGCGCCCGAGGGGATCGCGCGCTTGAGCCAGGCGATGCCCGACGTCCCCATCCATATCGGCGTGATCGATGAACGGCTGAACGACATCGGCTTTATCCACCCCGGTCTCGGCGACGCCGGGGACCGTCAATTCGGGACGTCGATGAGCTAAATTCACGAAGGAATACGACCGATGCGCGCCGTTGACATCATTCGCAAAAAGAGAGACGCTCATCCCTTGAGCGAGGCCGAGATCGAATTCATGGTCGCGGGGATCGCATCCGGCGAGGTGGCCGACTATCAATGGTCGGCCCTGCTGATGGCGATCGTTTGGCGCGGGATGACGGTTTTTGAGACCGCGGCGCTCACCGATGCGATGATGCGATCCGGCTC
>JAYVYS010000338.1:0-5582 GCA_043784005.1 Isosphaeraceae bacterium | reverse complement strand
CCGGGAGCAGGTCGTTCGTAAACCGCTCTAGCTAGACGGGTTGCTCGTGGATGGCCTCCTCGCTGTCCACGTACTCCTTCACGTCTTCGAGGGCCTTCTGGATCGCATTTCGGCGGTATCCGCTTCCCACATTGTCGAGGGCACGAGTCAACTGGTTCATGAGTTGGCGGGCTGCCGCGGCGCAGGTCTCCCCTTCCGCGTGCATCTCGGGAAAGTCTCGATGATGGGCATGATTTGTCGCCACCGCGTGGCATTCGCAGAGGCCGGAAGTCACGATCACTCGCTCGCTGTTCAAGGTCGCCATGGTGAACGCCTCACCGTTTCGGCGGGGCTTTGGCGTTTCTTCCAAAGGGGGTCGGCAAGGGCTGGCGAAATTGACGATTCTTTCCGTGCTCGCGACTCCGATGAATCGTGACTTCGGAAGGATCAGTATCCGCCAGTGATCTTCGCCGGCCTCCTCCCCTCTCGGGGAACCCTGCCTGGTCTCCGACTCCTAGAACTGTCCGAGAAATCTTGTATCGTTGTGGTACAAGAGGCGGATGTCCTCGATCCCATGCCGTCGCATGCAGAGCCGTTCAATCCCGAGTCCGAAGGCGAAACCGGTGATCTTCTCCGGATCGTACCCGACGGCGCGAAACACATTGGGGTCGACCATACCCGCTCCTCCCATTTCAACCCAACGGTCGCCGCCGTGCCAGAGCATATCGACCTCGACGCTCGGTTCCGTGAACGGAAAAAACGACGGGCGGAACCGGATCTTGACGTCTTCACCGAGATAACTGCGGGCGAAAAGTCTCAAAACCGTCTTGAGGTCGGCCATGGTCACGCCCTCGGCCACCATCAAGCCCTCGATCTGGTGGAACATGAACGAGTGCGTGGCGTCCACGGTGTCGGGCCGATAAACCCGCCCGATCGCGATCACACGGACGGGAGGGCGCTGGTTCTCCATCACTCGAATCTGCACCGTGCTTGTCTGGCTGCGGAGCATCGTGCCGTTTGAGAGATAGAAATTGTCGAGAGGATCGCGAGCGGGATGCGACGCCGGGATATTCAAGGCGTCGAAGTTATGGCGGATGTCTTCCACCTCGGGTCCGCGCGCGACTGCGAACCCGAACCGGCCGAAGATGTCGATAAGCTCGTCGGCCGTTTGGGTCAACGGATGCTTATGTCCGAGTTTCGGGCGCGTGCCGGGCAGGGTGACGTCGAAGGTATCGAAGACAGCCGAAACAGGACGTTCGACCCGCGCTTTGGCGGCTTCCCAGGCGGTTTCAAGTGATTGCTTGACGGCGTTGAAGCGCTGCCCGTAGGTTTTCTTGTGGGCGGACGGAATGGATTTGAGGCGTTCCTGCGCGGCCTTCATCCGGCCTTGCTTCTGGCCGAGGAATTCGATGCGGGCGGCTTCGACGGCGTCAGGGTCTCCGGCTCCTTGAAACGCGCCGATACCTGCGATTTCGAGTGCGTCCAGATCGGCAATCGCGGCGGCAACGTTATCGTCGGAACTCATGTCAGACCAGGTTGGGTGAAGAGTTCGGGCGAGGATGCTTACGGATCGCGAGAGCTAGCAGACCGCCAATCACCGCGACGGTGAGCACAGGCAGGCTAAGTAGCATTTCCACGACCAACAGGAATTGTAGCGTCGGGCCGTAATACGGCTGGCCCGTGTAGTCGTTCTCGCCCGTCTGCACGAAGGCCTTTACCCCGCTTGGTAGTCTTTTGAGGATCAGACCGATCAAGTCATAGTAGATCTGCTCGGATCGCGTGGGAAAAACGAACCGTGTTAATAAAACCGGAGTGACCGCAAAGCACACCGTCACTGAGAAACCCGCGCAGAATCGTTGGAAAGCGCTTTGAGTCAAAAGCCACCCGATCAAACCGAGCGAGAGTGCCAAGCCAACCGCGAAAAAGCCACCAAGTCCCCCGATCCTCAAGAAGAGTCGGGTCAGGCCGCAATCGACAGCGACGATCGCGATCAGGGCGGTCATCCTCGCGAGCGAGAACCGTGGAAGTATCATGAGACAACTCCCACGGTCGCCGCTCAACCGGTCAGGCCGTCTTCTTCGCCTTCTGTCGCTCAGCCACCGTCGCGTCGTGCTTGTCTAGCTCTCCACGAGCGACGCTGACAATCGCGTCAAACGTCTCGGGATCGTGGATCGCGAGTTCGGACAGGCTCTTGCGGTCGAGCTTGATATTCGCGAGCCGCAATCCGTGGATCAAGCGGCTGTATCGCAGCCCGCGCATTTCGGCGGCCGCCGTCACCCGGATGATAAACAGCCTGCGGAAATCGCGCTTCTTCGCCCGGCGATCGCGGAACGCGAATACACCGGCGCGAAGTAGGGTTTCCTTCGCGGTGCGGAGCAGCCTTCTGCGTCCCCCGACGAACCCTTCCACGGCCTTGAACAGCCGCTTTTTCGCTCTATTACGCGCCGCGCCTTTTCTTGCACGCATCGTCTAGGTCTCATCCCGGGCGCGGCGAGGGCCGAGCCGCCGTTGTTGAAAACTTGAAAAAAAGGACGGGTGCGACGCAGGCGCACCCGGAACATTCTTACATGAATCTGTATGAAAGCGAACGCGACGCCAAGCTCAGTTTACTTGGCGGAGTCGACTTCCGGGCTTTCTTCCGTCAGTGAAGCCAGTCTCGCGGCCTCGATCGCCTGCGGCTGCGAGCTTTCGCGGGTATGAATGGCGCGTCGCATCTTCTTGGCTTCCTTGGAGACGGCAAGAATCGACTTTTTGCGGAGCCGACGAACCTGCTTGCCGCTCTTGTGGCTCATCAGGTGCGACGAGCCGCAACGCTTATGCTTGACCTTGCCGTTGGCGGAGACCTTGAATCGCTTCTTGATCCCTTTATGCGTTTTGAGCTTGGGCATGTTACCGTCGTTTCGCCTCTTCCGCGCCGGAGTGCCGGCGACACGGGTCGTGACCGGGCCGAAGTTCCGACCCCGTATCACACCCTCGGGGTTCGGCCAAGTCGCATAATGTAACAAAGGCAATCCGCACTGACCAGTCGCAATTCCAGGTCTCGACGAAATCGCAAACGAAAACCCTCCCTGGTCGCTGCTCCCGGGCCGCGACGAGAGAGGGCGGAGCAGAAAACGAGGCGAATCGCACTCGAACCGCGCCCGGGTCAAAAGGCCTGGCGCGAGACGCGACCGATCGCATCCTTAGACGCGAGGCGCGACGATCGCGGTCATCCGTTTCCCTTCCATGGAGGGATTTTTTTCGACCTTGGCAACGTCTTCGAGCAACAGAAGCACCTCGTCCATGACCTTGCGACCTTCGTCGATGTGCGCAAGCTCACGGCCGCGGAAAAGGACGTTGACGAGCACTTTGTCCTTGTGTTCCAGGAATTCCCTCGCCCGCTTGACCTTGACCTCGATATCATGGTCGCCGGTCTTGGGTCGGACGCGAATTTCCTTCACCTGGACTTGATGCTGCTTCTGCTTAGATGCCCGCTTCTTCTGGGAATATTTAAACTTCCCGAAGTCCATGATTTTACAGACGGGCGGACGCTCGTTTGGAGCGACTTCCACGAGGTCTTGGCCGGCCTCGCGGGCGGCTTCCATCGCTTTGCCCGTCGGCATCACGCCGAGCATGGCACCCTCGGAGTTGATCACCCGCACCGGTGAGATGCGGATTTGCTCGTTGACTCTCAGATTCCGGTCGATAGCGTCCTCCCCGGGGACGATTGGGACGAAGCCTCGCAACAGCGGCTAGCGCGGACGAAGCTCCCCAAAGGAACCGCACGCTCGCGAAGGCTGACGGCTCACGTGGCTCCACCCCCATGGGGAGCTTTCGTGGTCCGCAAGGCAACCTTACGAATTACACGAATTGTTTTGAAGTGTCAAGGCGTTCCAACAAAACTTCGTCGCTCATCGGTGTATTCCCGAGTGGTCCGTGGAGGAGCCGATACAACCCCGGAATCCGCGATGAGTCAGACTGTTTTGAGAGGTCGGCGATCATCAGGAGGATCGGAAAATACGCTTCTGGACGTTTACCGATCGACGCGATCGATATTCGCGGGTTCCCCACAGGACGATCGCGGCTCCTGTCGCGAGCATCGAGAGATGGCCGTTCGAGGGTCGTCCTATTTCGCCGTTCAAGGGCTCCATCGGAGCCGCCGCCGCCAATCCCTGGGTCTCGAAGTCGGCGAGATACGCCTCGACCCCTACATCCACCGACGGAAAGGTTATCGGCGTTCCCTCGATAAGAGGAGCGAGAGGCATTGCCTCCTCAACGGGGGCCTCGACCGGGGCGGGCTGGGGAGCTCCGAGTCTTTCGACGTTAATGGGACGAAGTGCCTCGTCCGAGAACTGAACGTCCTGTCCGACGAACGATGTCTCCTCGTCCTTCTCGGAAGCCAACTCGCGAATCGTCGTCTGAAGGCCGAGCGGCTGGGCGACAGGCAGCAAAGGCGCTGCCATGGCTCGGATTGTGATTGACGTAGACGCCATGGATGGAGCTTGCATCGCCGTCGGGGCTTGGAGGCTCGGTAGCGCGACGGTCGTGTAGGGCGAACCGGCCAGCAAAAGCACGTTCGATGGGGTCGACGCGATCGGCAAGACGATGAGGGTGGGATTCTGGGTCGCCGAGCTCGAAGAATTGGGTCCGGACGTCACCGTCGTTGGGTTGACAGTCGGAGAGGGAAGCGACGTGAGTCCCGCCGCGTACGCAACTAGCGCGTTGGCGATGGGTGTTCCCAGCCCGGTCACCGCGTCGTATCCGGGGCCAGCCGAGTAATAGGCGTTCCAGCCGCTGGTCACGTCGTGGAAATAGGCGGAGGGCGTGCTTTGAGACTCGGTCCCCGCCAGTCCGTAAAGTAACGTGCTCAATGTCTCTTGAGACGAAAGCGCGTGGAGACCGGTTTCCGCGCGCGCCTGATCGGCCAGGGCGACTAGCGCGGCCCACTGCGGAGCGCCTGCGCTGGTTCCGCCCACGGCGTACCAGCCGGCGGTCACTCCGTATGAGTCGTAGACGGCGAATCCGCCGAAAGATGCTCCTCGCGCGGCAGAGGGGTTGGCGTTGTAGGCGACGTCAGGGGTCACGCGCCCTGCCGCGAGGTTTGATCCGAGCGCGGAGGACTGAAAGAGGGGAAGCTGTTCATATTGGCTCACTCCGCCGCCGCTGCCTGCGGAATAATATCCGCTCCAGGCGGTCTCGTTCTTGTAGGCTCCGGTGCTGGTTATCGAGAGCGTGGAGCCGCCGACCGCGACCACGTTCGGCGATACCGAGGGCCATGACGGACCGTTGTATCCGCCAGAATCGCCGGAGGATGCGACGAAGGTGACGCCCGCTTTGGAAAAGGCCGAGTCGTAGCGCGTTTCGGTGGAGAACTCGGAACCGCCCCAGCTCATCGAGACAACCGAGGCTTTCGTCCCCGCGAACTTGGCGGCCGTGAGCAGGTCGCTGAGCGACGCGGAGTTTGCTTCGACCAAGAGAATCTTGGCACCCGGGGCGATGGCGTGAGCCCATTCAACGTCGAGCGCGATTTCCTGCGACCAGCCCGCGTCGGCCGCGGGGTAGCCGGTTCCCCCGTTCTGATCGACCTGGGTGAGTTGGGCGGGAGACAGTCCGTACGCCGAGTC
>JAYVYS010000337.1:0-4219 GCA_043784005.1 Isosphaeraceae bacterium | reverse complement strand
GAGCTTGAGCCGGACGTTCGGTTTTACCAAAGGCTCGTCGCACTCGATCGTGACGGAGCCGTCGAACTTCTCGATAATGCCCTCAAGACCCATTCAAGGGCCGAGGTCTTCGACACGATCCTCGTCCCCGCGCTCTCTCGCGCCGAACGGGATGCGGCCGAGGGATACCTCGAAGATTCCGATCTCGCCTTCATCTGGAGGGTGGTCGAGGAATCGGTGGACGAACGCGAAGGAACTCCCGAGATCACGCTTGAATCGACCGCGATCAAGAACAATGTCGACCCTGATGCCCCCAAGACCGCCAATCTGCTGGGCGTGGCCGTTTCGGACACCGCCGACGCCCTGGTATTGAAGATGCTCGCCCAGATGCTGGAGCCCGCCGGTCTGACGATGGAAATCCTCACCGAAGCCATTTCTCCATTAAAACTGGCGGAAATCGTGGCGGAGAAATCGCCTTCAATGGTCGTCTTGTCGCAGCTTCCTCCCCAAGGGTTGACCTCAGCGCGATATCAGGTCCGCCGACTTCGGGCGCGGTTCGCCGACCTGCCGATCCTGATCGGTCGATGGGGGACGTCGAGCACGTCGGAAACCATCGCGGGCCTGACCGCCATGGGCGCTTCGCACGTCGCGACAAGCCTGGTCGAAGCCCGTGACAATATCCTTGGAAAGCTGTCGGGGACGACTTCTGAAGCGTCGCATCCGCAAGACGTGGCACCGTTGCCAGAGGCCGTTTCCAAGGTTGGGAAACTCGTTGACGTCGCTAGAGTTTGAGGCCAAAGAAAGGATGAGTCTGGCCATGCTCTGTGACTCCTCGCCAACGTGAGCTAGGATGAGTCATTGAGGGCCGTGGGACCGAGCGGGGTTGCCACGGTGTCGCCTTTTGATTCGCCCTGGAATGGCATGCATCATGACGAACCGTGCGATCGAGGACGATGTTTCCATTCCACTTTGCGTCGACCTCGACGGAACGTTGATCGCGTCGGATCTGCTCTGGGAATCGTTCTGCGCGATGGTCCGGACGCGCCCTGCGGACATGGCCCTTGTGCCCCTCTGGCTCGTTCGGGGTCGCGCCGCGTTGAAACAGGAGATCGCCAACCGCGGCGAAATCGACCCGGCCGATCTCCCGTATCGCGACGACGTCCTCGCGCTCATCGCTAGCGAACGCCTGCTAGGCCGAAAAATTGTGCTTGCGACCGCGGCCGATGGACGACTGGCACGTGCAGTCGCCGCGCACCTCGGGGCCTTCGACGAGGTGATCGCCAGCGACGGCGAGAGAAATCTCAAAGGATCGGCCAAACGTCAGGCTCTCGAAGCGCGGTTCGGGTCCAATCAGTTCGACTACGTAGGCGATTCCAAGGCCGACCTCGCGGTCTGGAAAGCAGCGCGCCGCTCCTACGTGGTCCCGACGAGCGCGAAGGTCGTGCGAGAGGCGGGCCGGGATCGTCGGATCTTTCCGGTGGGAAGCCCGGACGGCGGACTGGCGCGAGGTCTTTTCAAAGCGATTCGACCTCACCAGTGGGCGAAAAACGCCCTGTTACTGGTGCCGTTGATCACCTCGCACAAGCTTCTCGACGTGTCGCTCTTACTTCGAGCGCTGGTCGCGCTGGCGACGTTCAGCGTCTCGGCGTCGGCGGTTTATATCATCAACGACTTGCTCGACCTTCAAGCCGATCGCCGGCATCGCACAAAGCGCTTTCGGCCGTTTGCCTCGGGGAGAGTCCCGATTCCGGTGGGAGGAATGGCGGCGGGGGTGCTTTTGGTGATGGGCGTCTGCGGCTCGCTGCTTTTGCCTTTGAAGTTCACCGGTCTTCTCTTACTCTATCTTGGAATCACAACGGCATATTCCATATCTCTGAAACGTAAGCCGATGATGGATGTGATCTGTCTGGCAGGGCTGTACAGCCTGCGGATCTTCGCGGGAGGCGCGGCGGTCAGCGTACCGATCTCTCCTTGGCTTTTGGCATTCTCGATGTTCTTTTTCCTGAGCCTGGCATTCGCCAAGCGGTATACGGAACTGGAAACGGCCCAGTCGGCCGACGGCGATCTCGCCAATCGAGGTTACAAGGCCCCCGACCTCGACTTGATCCGCGCGATGGGGCCTGCCAGCGGGCTTTTAAGCGTGCTGGTGCTTTGTCTCTATATCAACAGCCCGGACGTCCGCCAGCTCTACGACCGTCCCGAGTTACTCTGGCTCTTGAGTCCGCTCTTGCTCTACTGGATCGCCCGCCTCTGGCTGTTCGCCTGTCGCGGGTCCCTGGCCGACGACCCCGTCCTCTTCGCCCTTCACGACCGGGTCAGCTATTTGACGGGGGCTGTGATGGGATTGATATTGTTGATAGCAACTTGATAATATTGTGTAAGACTTGTTGTTCTGCTCCAAACGACTTATCGGCTTTTGGCCCGAATGGCGTTCGAATAAGCCAAGTCGTTTTTGACAAATGATTTTAGTCGCGTGTGATTCGTGTCGGGAACCGTTTAGAGGCCAGGATAACGGTTCCTGACGACGTTTAAGAAGTCTAACCTTACCTGCCTATTTGTCGCGTGGATCTTTGCGCCCACTAGCAGCGGGCTTCCCCAGTACGTACCAGCGTTCTAGCAGGTTAAACACTTGCTCCTGCGTGTCGCTGTCACCGCTGCGGCTTGCAGCGAGTTCACGCAATCGCGGCGTGGCTTTCTCGTGACGGACGTTCAGGGCCTTGAGCAGCTTCAACGCTTCGTTATCTGTTTTGGGAACGGTGACCTCACCGCTCACTCCAAGAGTCGCCATGCGGGCGATGAGCTCCGCCTCTCCGCGAGACTGGCAAACAAAATGCTGACGACGGCCTTTGCCGAAGTAGACGGTCTCGGTGTCGAACATCGCGTTGTCAATTAGGTGAACCGGTCGTTCGCTCGGTATGTTCACGACTTCGCAGTTGTCGCTCGCGTGGGCTTTGACCCATTCTGCGAGCGGGGTGAGATCGGTCAAATTCAGCGCATCCCAAGCATCGGCGGCATGGTCGGCCGCGGCGAACTTGGTGCTGCCTCCGGAGCGGCGGTCTTCCATCTTCTGGATCTCGGTGACGCGGATGGCGCGGAAGTGCAGCGCGGTTTCTTCGTAGAGCCGATCAATCAGGTGTTCGCGTTCCGCGAGATCGCCCACACCCAGGAGTTCAAAGACGGCGTCGTCAAGGTTGCGGCGGTCCTTTTGCTGGAGTTCTTCAGAGAGCGTGACAGGCTTCTCGGCGAGCTCCAACGCCCGTCTGTAGGAATGACAATCCATCAGTGCCTCTTCGACCAAGCCGCCGATTTTCCGCTTGTACATCGTCTTCATTGCCGACCCGAAACGTTTGACCATTGCGTTGTCCGCCCGTCGTGGGTCGGGCACCTCGATAAGATTGACATCGACCACCTCGGTTTTAAGGTTGCCTTCGGTCCCGGCGTAGCGTCCGTAGAAGCTTTTGAACAGCCCCACCATCGTGGAATTGAGAATGGCAATGAGCACCCACTGTTCCTTCTCAGACAGATGCTTCGAAGCGAGATCATAGAGATTGCAGTTGCACACGATCTTGTTCGGATTGCACGGAATGATGTGTCGGTACTGCTGGGACTTGGGCCAGAAGGCGAAACCCGGATCGACAAGCTTGGTCAGGTCGTACCACGGCTCGCGGGCGGCACATGATGATCGTTGCGGCACCGGGACGGCCTTGCTCTTCGTGCTTGCATAAGTCGCCTGCTCACCATATTTGATATATTTGTAAGCGTGCGTACCTTTGATCGCGGACAAGGGGGACCCGACCAGAACGACGACTCGGTCCAGGTCTTGGGCACTTACCGCTGGCCGATCCACCTTCATCAGACTGTGAACTTCGGGCCCAATGAATTCCGGCTCAATCGCGTGGTAGGTTCCCCCGCCGTCCTCAATAATTCGGAGCTTACCTGCGTGAACTTTTTCGCGAGCGACCCCCACCGTCTTGCGGAATTCCTTGTCGTCTGTGTACGCCGAGAGTACGGCGCGGGTCACGTCCTTGGGCATAAAGAAGGCGTCGCACCCGCTAGTGATTCCACGTCGAACATCCACCAACTGTCCCAACGGTGCAAATAGGAACTTGAATCGCTCCATGATCTCGAAATAAAAGTCCGGTGCCCGTAGGTAGCGACCCCACTTGCCCGCCACGTATTCACCTTTGGTCGGTGGTGTGTGCTCGGCGAGGTATCCGCCGTTAACGACTTTGCTGTCATC
>JAYVYS010000336.1:0-5752 GCA_043784005.1 Isosphaeraceae bacterium | reverse complement strand
AGACCAATGAATTCAATGATTTCGGCAACTTTCAGACCGAGCAGACCACATCCTACAAACCCGTGATGGGGGAGAAGATCCCCGAGGAAGCGTTGGTGTTCGACCCTCCCAAGCCGATAGACGATTGATACCTGTCGCCGAAATTCATCGTGTCGGCGTGGAAAATTGTTTTCCGCTTGGACATGCGGAATAATAACCCGGAAGCCAGTTCCGTTGCGGGTACAACGGCTCGCACGGCGGCAGTTGTGTGTGTCTGAGGCTCTCTACGCGAATGAATCCGGGAGCAAGCGTCATGCCAGGCATCTTTGAACTTAAAACGACGACTTCTGGCAAATTCCACTTCGTGCTGAAGGCGGGGAACGGCGAGATCATTCTCTCCAGCCAACCCTATCAAGCGAAAGACAGCGCCGAGAACGGCATCGCGTCGGTTCGAACCAACGCCGTGATTGACGAGCGGTTTGAACGAAAGGTGGCCAAAGACGAGAGCCCTTACTTCGTCCTGAACGCCGCCAATGGTCAAGTCATCGGGCAGAGTGAGATGTATTCGTCGAAGGCCGCGATGGAGAACGGAATTGCCTCGGTTAAAACCAACGCTACCGAGGCCAAAATCAAAGACGTGACCAGTCCCAAGGAATCGAAGTAGGAAGATTGATCCGTCAGGATGACTCGACGTGGTGTCCGGGTCGTTCATGATGAGCGTTGAGCGCCGCGACGAGGCGGTCGTTAGCGCTTTGCCAGCGATAACCGGCCGCGATTTCTCGACCGAGCAAAACGCGGCGCGCCCGTTCGTCGTGTTCTCGCAGCAGCTTGGAAATCGTCTCGGCCAACGCTTCGACTTGTCGTGGGTCGAAGTACCAGCCGGCGCTGCCGCCCACTTCCGGCAGGGCCGTCGAATCCGCGAGCGCGACGGGCGTTCCTTGGGCCATCGCTTCCACCACGGGGATGCCGAAGCTTTCGCAGAGCGAAGGAAACACCAGGGCTTTCGCCTCCGCATACGCTGCGCGAAGGGGCAGGCCTTGCCGATAACCCGGAAGCCGGATCAAGGGTTTTCGGCCAAGCGTCGCGATCTCGGCACGTAATGGTTCCTCCTCGGCGCTCGTGCCCGTACCGAGCAAGACCAAGGCGAGATCGCCTGACATCACCTCCGGAAGTCTCGCCGAGGCGCGGACGAGCCGCGTAAGGTTTTTCCTTGTTTGAAAGTTCGCGACCGACAGTAAATACGGCATGCCGGGCGGCAAGCCAAGGTCTTCTCGAACGCTCGCTCGATCGCGTCCGCCAGCCTCTTCAAAAAAGAGATCCTCGGCCCCGTTGGGGACATACTCGATCCGACCTGCGCACTCGGGAAAAAATTCGAGCAAACGCTCAGTGTTGAACCGGGAGACCGAGAGAATCAAATCCGCCTGCCGGAACGTCCGCGCCAGCCACTCTCGGTTCCTCGCGGCATTCGCCCCCGGGTTGAACTCCAGGTTCTGCAAGACGTCGTGACTTGTGACCGCGCGGCGCGCCTTTCGGGTGGGAACCGCGTATTCGGCCGGGCTGTAGACCCAATCGACCGGGCCGGTCCACCACTCGATCGGCGGCCAGGGACGAACCCGCCACCACCGCAGGGCGTTTCGCGTTCGCAACGGGAGTTCGCGACGCTTGATGTCCCCGAGCGTCTCCCAGTAAACCAGACCGTCGGGTTCCGACATCCTGCCGGAGATCACCTGCAATGTGATCCCCGCCCGGGCGCGCAGCCGCTCAAGTTGCGCGACGGCATGTCGTGTCACACCCGTGGGGCCTCGACAGGCGTCCATATCGTAGACGAAGGCCAAGCTCAGCGTGGTCGAAGCCGCTGCCGGAAGTTCGGGGGGGACGTCAATGCCCCGTGTCGCGCCTTCGGGGCCGCTCAACGCACCATCCAACCGATAACCACGACGATGCAGACCAGCACACCGATGACCAACCACCAAGGTTTTCGTACCGGAGCGTCCTCAGTCGACAGATAGCGACCGCAACCCGAGCAGCGCTCGGCGTCTTCATAAACGGTGTGAAAACAGTGCGGGCAAGGGAAAGTCGTCCCGTCGACATCGGTATTGTCCCCGTAAGCATCGGGGAATTCGACGTCGTCGCGCTCGTCGTCGGCGTCGCGCCAGGCCATGCGATCCGTCCTCCTTGGCGGGCTCGGCGCGACTCCGCGCACAAAGAGCCCGCGCAACCGACCTATGTCGATGATCGTAGGGCAGGCGGGGCTAGGCTGTCAATCACAGGAGTCGGCAGGCCCCGGCGATTGCGCGTTCTCTGAAGTCATCGTTCTGATGAGCGTCGGACGGATTCCGGCATCGAAGGCTCGCTCAAGCGCTGACAAGGTACGTCGACAGGAAGACAACTCCGGAGTTCGCCTTCAGGTTGCCGATGGTGTCGGTCCAGTTGAAATCATCCTGGAAGAGGTGGGCGATGGCGGTCTGTTTGGCTTCGGCTGTTCCGAGCAGGCTACGGACCAGAGCTTCGCGAGAAAGCCCCCCGGAGGAGAGCGCCCCGGTGAAAACGGAAAGGCTGAAAGCGTCGACGAATCGGTCGAAAACGACGTTGTAAATCGCCGAAATCCATGCCTCGTTCGTTCCCCCGACGTTCTGTCGATAGGAATCGGAAGTAAGCACGTTGACCAGAATGTCGGTTTTGCTCACACCCAAGGGAAGCAAGTTCGCGAGCGAGATCACGGTGGGGTCGGACTTCAACTCGGCCAGTGATCGCGTCCAACCTAGCTCATCTTGCAAGAAGTGAGCCATCTGCGAGCGATACCCCTCGGGGGTCGTTTGAATGGCTCTCACAAAATCGAGCCGTGTCAGCCCGTTTTGGAAGGCGCTTGTAAAATACGTGACATCGGCAACGGTCGGCGCTCGGGCGAGAATCGCCTGAAACACATAAGGCACGTAGCTCGCGGGATTCGAGCCCAACGCCTGGTACAAACCGTCGCCGATCAAGACCGACGCTTCGATATCGGTGAGGCTCGATGTGCTCGGAACCAGGCTGAGTGCCGAGTTTCCGCTGGTGGCGGTGCTCTTGTGGTTCGTCAACGCGAAGTAAGGGTCAACCACGCCGGCACTGATCAGTTTCGCCGCGAGCGAGGCGATCGGCTTGGCCGTCGCCTTGACCTGAGCGACCAGTTGTTCCGCCGTCATCCCCGGGTTCTGTCCGGCCAGCAGGGCCACCGTGCCGGCGACAAACGGCGTGGCCATCGATGTCCCGGTATATTTCTGATACTGGTTATACAGAACGGTGCTCAGGATATCGGTGCCGGGCGCGGCGAGGTCGACGGTGGTCGCGCCGTAGTTGGAATAGCTCGCGAGAGTCCCGTTGGCGTCGAGCGCGGCGACGACCAGCTCATTCGAGGTCCGGAAGCTTGCCGGATAGGTCGTTGTCTGATCGTTGTTGAGGCCATCGTTCCCCGCGGCTGTCACAAACACAACACCGGCGCGGTCGGCATAATTCAGGGCGTCGAGCATGGACTGGGAGAAGACATCACCCCCCCAACTCGCGTTGATCACCTTGGCCCCGTGTTGCACCGCGTAATAAACCGCGCTCACGGCCGCGTCGGTCGAGCCATTGCCGCCGCTATCGAGCACCTTCAGCGGCATGATCTGGGCCTTCCAGTTCACGCCGGCGACACCGATTCCGTTGTTGCCCGTCGCGGCGAGAACCCCGGAGACGTGGGTCCCGTGGCCATTGTTGTCTTGAATGTTGGCGGTGTTCGAGACGAAGTTCCAGCCGTGAAGGTCGCCCCTGTAGCCAAGCGCGCCAGAGACGGGGTCGGGGTTGTTCCAGATCCTTCCCGCGAACGCGGCGTTTCGGGTGTCGATTCCCGTGTCGAGGACGGCGACGACGATCGAAGCGCTTCCCGTGGTAATTCCCCAGGCCTGAGGCGCATCGATCAGGGTCATTCCCCATTCCTGGCTAAACTGAGGGTTGTTGGGAATCACCGACCCTTCTGCGTGAAGCGTCGCGTCGGCCTCCGCATAGACGACCGGCCTATCCGCGCGAAGCGCGGTAAGCGATGCGGCGAGGTCGGCCCAGGGGGCGAGCGAGACGAGTATCGGGCCGTCGGGATAACGGGCCACAACCCGACCGCCGACCGCCGCGAGGTCGGTCGAGATCTCGCTCTGAGAAGACGTGGGTTGGAATTTCACAAGAAACGCGGAGGCGGCGTTTACCGTATCGCCCAACGCCCAAGGGGCGGAAACCAAACTCGCAACCCCGCCGACGCTCATCAACGCCCGAGACTCAAGTGTCTCAAGGCGGAACGGGAACGATTTGCGATTGGCTCTGCTCGCCTTGGGCATGACAATCTCGTTAGAACGCGGTGTCGTCAGAACAGGAGGCAAAGGCGTCATGCCTGCGAAAGGTACAATTCATCTTACATGCTTAACCGAGAATTGTCGCATTCCGCGCGCGCGAAAGCGTGAAATCGGTGTCGCTCGGCAGCAAACCCGTCGTTGACGGCGTTCGAGACACTTCTCATCATGAAACGCCACGAGCCGAGAAGATTCCGGCCGATGAATAGCCTCGATCAGGATTCTTTCGCAAATGCCGCTCTCGACGACGGGTACATCCTACATCGCGCTCTCGGCGATGATCACCCCCGCGCTGTTCATGACGGCGGCATGCTCGTTGATCATCTCCACCTCGAACCGGATGTCGCGGATCGTCGACCGGATTCGGTCGATCAACGACCTGGCCGACCGCCTCGACCGCGGGTTGACCGATCTTGATTACGCCGATGAACGGAAGGCGCAACTCGTCGAGGAACTCGGGAATCTGGAATGGCGAAGCGATCGGGTCCGGATCGCCTTGACCCTTCTCTATCTTTCGCTCAGCGCGTACGTGGGAACAAGTCTCGCACTCGGGGCCGATGTTTTGCTGGGAAGCATCATTGTCGGCGTCCCGACAAGCCTGGCCGTTATGGGAGTCGGTTTGATGCTTGCGGCAAGCGTGAATCTCACTCGTGAGGCCCATCGCGCACTCAAGTCGAACCGTCGGGAGACGCGGTTCCATCGCGACCTTCTGGCCCGACGTCATGCCGACCGGTCCGCAGCCCTCTCGACTTCGTTTCCCAACCATCCGTGAAGCCCTTCCCGCGCCTAATCTTCTGAGTAAGCGACGGACCGATTACCTCCGCTTTTTTGGCGCGTTGGGGATTCGTACGTTATAGTCTCGTTATCGCCAGGTCGGGCTTGGTTCCCGATGTCGGTGAGCGCCGCGTGATTTAGGACCTTGCCGCGCACCTGCGGCTGCGACCCGACTTCCGACTGCATCCTTTGAAGACGCGATCGGAGGACGATTTACGGTCGTCAGTCTGGTTGTTACGCACCCGAACCCGGCTCTCTCGGCTCCGCAAGGGTCCGAGAGAGCCGGTTGGCATTTCCCAACACGGACGAACAGACGCCATCTTGACGCACAACACGACGGAACCCTCGCATCGAGCTGCTTCACGCCTCGGGATGATCATCCTGGTCGCCGGTCTCACGGCTCCTCTGGCGGCGGTCTGGACGGTGCCGACGTTCGTCACCCAAGACGGCCCCGCCCATCTTTACAACGCCCAGGTCCTGCTCAAATCCCTAGGAACCGATTCGCCGTTCCGAGATGTGTTCACCGTGCGCTGGAAGCCGCTCCCCAACTGGGCCGGGCATTTGACGTTGATGGGCCTTGTGGCGATCCTGCCGCCTCGCGAGGCCGATCGGATCATGACGTCGCTGACACTCGTGGCGCTCGTGCT